>NZ_JBIUXX010000022.1:70219-93900 GCF_044744235.1 Pseudomonas sp. NPDC087346 | reverse complement strand
ATGATGACCAGGGCGGTGATGGGATGATTCATGTAACACCTCAGCGCGCAGACAGCGCTACCTTTGCTAGCTATGACTCTAGTGCACAGGCAGAAGTTGCCGACGCCTTCTTGTCGTTTTTTTGGGTTGCAGCAGGTTTGCGCCCAACGCCAAAAAGCGAGGATCAGGCAGGACCTCGCTTACGCATTTGCAGCTGCATCAGGACAGCGCTACCTTAGTGCCTTGATTTTTGTTTGGCAAGCCGCCCGATGACCACCCCTAAAAACGATAAAAATACCCGCACCACCGGCCGTCCCACCCTGAATGAAGTTGCGCGTCTGGCCGGCGTCAGCCCGATTACCGCCTCCCGCGCCCTGCGTGGCGTCAGCACCGTGGCCACCGAACTGGTGGAAAAAGTCCAGAAAGCCGCCCTCGAACTCAACTACGTGGTCAATCCCGCCGCCCGTGCGCTGGCCTCGGCGCAGAGTCATTCTGTCGTGGTGCTGGTGCCCTCACTGTCGAACTTGTTGTTCATCGATACGCTTGAAGCCATTCATCGGGTTTTGACGCCCAAGGGCTTCGAAGTGCTGATCGGCAACTTCCACTACTCGCGCGATGAAGAAGAAAACCTGCTGCGCAACTACATGGCTTATCAGCCACGCGGTTTTTTGTTGACCGGGTTTGATCGCACTGAAAGTTCGCGACGGATGATCGAGGCGAGCAACATTCCTTGCGTGTACATGATGGAACTGGACAGCGCTGCCGGTCTGAACTGCGTGGGTTTCTCGCAACTAAGCGCCGGCGAAACGGCTGCCGAACATTTGCTGTCCCGTGGACGCAAGCGTCTGGCTTACATTGGCGCGCAACTTGATCAGCGCACGTTGCTGCGCGGTGAAGGTTTCCGCAAAGCCTTGCAGAAGGCCGGGCGCTACGACCCGGATCTGGAAGTGCTGACGCCCCGCGCTTCTTCGGTGGGTTTGGGGGGCGAGTTGTTCCTGCAACTGCTGGCGGCGCATCCGGATGTCGATGCGATCTTCTTCGGCAACGACGACCTGGCGCAGGGTGCATTGCTCGAGGCGTTGCGCCACGGAATCAAGATTCCCCAGCAGGTGGCGATTCTCGGCTTCAACGACTTGCCGATGTCGGAGCATATGGTGCCGCGCCTGAGCAGCATCAACACCCCGCGTGAAGCGATTGGCCGGCGTGCAGCGGAGCAGATGCTGACGTTGATGGCCGGCAACAGCGTGGCGCGCCCGGTCGAAGACATGGGCTTCGAACTGAAAATCCGCGAAAGCACATAAATCGCCATCGCTGGCAGGCCAGCTCCCACAGGTATTTGGTTGTTTACAGATTTTGTGTTCGACCGGGACCCTGTGGGAGCTGGCTTGCCAGCGAATGCGTCATGTCAGTCAATGCACCTGTCGCTGACACACCGCTATCGCGAGCAAGCTCACTCCTACAATGGACCTCGGCCGAGTAATTCGACCAGGGCCGCTGCGCCTTTCTGCAGTGGCTGGCTCTTCAGCCACACCGCATGCACCGGCAGCACCAGACCGTTTTCGATGTTGCGGAAATTCAGGCGCTTCAACCGGCCCGTATCCAGCCGCGACTGCACCACTGACAACGGGAAGTTGCCCCAGCCCAAGCCTGCCTCAACCATCTCCATGGCCGTTTCAAGGCTGTCCGTGCGCCAACAGGATTCAGCCACCAATGGCCGGGTTTCGCTGATCGGCAAATCACGGCTGGCGACGAAGATCTGCCGCACATGCACCAGATCCTCAAGAAACAAATCCTGCCCCTGCAACAACGGACTGTCCGCCGCCAGCGTGGCGATCATGCGTTCGCTGCCGACAAACTGAAATCGTTCCTGCACATTCATGCTCAATCCGGCAAACGCCAGGCACACGTTGACCCTGCCGCTGTGCAGCATAGCCAGCACATCATCCTGCGGCGCGGTCAGCACTTCGATGTCGAGCAACGGATGACGCTCGGCAATCACCTTGATCGCCGCCAGCAGGCGCCGCCGATCGATGTCTGCCACCACGCCAATCGACAGCTTGCTTTCCAGCCCCAGCGACAACTCCACCGCGTGCACTTGCAGTTGCTTGAGTTGATCGGCAATCAGCCGCGCATGTGGCACCAGCGCATTGGCCATGGCAGTCGGTTGCGGTTCACGGTGGCTGCGGTCGAACAGCGGATAACCCAGCTCTGCCTCCAGATTGGCGATGCTCATACTGACCGCCGAAGGGACTTTGCCCAGCGCCCGTGCGGCAGCGGAAAACGAGCCGCGTTCGATCACCGCGAGAAACAGTTCGATGCTGTCGCTGTTGAAATTCAAAACCATCACCTATCAATAAAACTGAAAGCTACTGACTTTTTCTGTCACCTCTATTGAAGCTATCTTTCGCCGTCTTCGCCAGCCCCGCTGGCATCAAGTCGCAACAAAGAGGCAATCTGCATGCAAGGCGTCAAACGCAAACTGGTCTATGTGTCGCTTTACGAAGTGATCGGCATGACCTTCTCCGCCCTCGGTCTGGCGCTGTTGTCGGGTACGTCGCCGGGCAGCACCGGGCCGCTGGCGGTGATCATCACCACCATCGCCGTGACCTGGAATTTCATCTACACCTCGATGTTCGAACGCTGGGAGAGCCGCCAGGTGTCGCGCACTCGCACAGTCAAACGACGGATCGCCCACGCCATCGGTTTTCAACTGACGCTGATCGTGTTCCTGATTCCGCTGATCGCCTGGTGGATGAACATCAGTCTGGTGCAGGCGTTTCTGCTGGATCTGGCGTTGATCGTGTTCATCCCCTGCTACACGTTTGCGTTCAACTGGCTGTTCGACCGGGTATTCGGCCTGCCAGCCTCGGCGTTGCCTGATCCGCTGCCAGCGGCATAAATCGTTAATTCGTAAACGAATATTGCAATAAGTCAGCAGTTCTCAGGCGTCAGGCGCCGATATTCACAAGCATCGGTTTCCGATAGCAGGCTAAGCTTCTCCATCAATAAAAAATGGATCAGCCCATGACTGCTCAAGCCCCCAGCGCCACACCAAGCGACGGTATCGATCCGATACGCGCCGCACAGGTTTCCGCCCGCATCGACCGACTTCCGGCAGTCGCAACGATCTGGCGGCTGGTGGCGCTGCTGTCGATTGGTGGTTTTTTCGAGCTGTACGATCTGTTCCAGACGGCTTACATCAGTCCCGGGCTGATCCGCGACGGGATCTTCGCCACCGGCAGTAAGGGCGTGTTCGGTTTCTCCGATCAAGCGGCATTTGCCTCGGCGACGTTCCTTGGTTTGTTCATCGGCGCGAGCATGCTCAGCCCGTTGGCGGATCGCTTTGGCCGGCGGGCGATCTTCACTTTCGCGCTGGTCTGGTACACCGTCGCCACTGTGTTGATGGGCGTGCAGAGTTCGGCGCTGGGGATCATCTGCATGCGCTTTCTGGTGGGCATCGGCCTCGGTATCGAGCTGGTGACTATCGACGCCTACCTCTCGGAACTGGTGCCCAAACGCATGCGCAGTTCAGCGTTTGCCTTCGCGTTTTTCGTGCAGTTCCTGTCGGTGCCATCCGTGGCATTGATGTCGTGGTGGCTGGTGCCCCAAGACCCGTTCGGCATTGCCGGCTGGCGCTTCGTGGTGTTGGCCAGCGCGGTGTTTGCGCTGTTCATCTGGTGGCTGCGCAAACGCCTGCCGGAGTCGCCGCGCTGGCTGGCGCAACACGGTCGTTTCGATGAGGCGAACCGGATTCTCGATGGCATCGAGGCGCGTTGCGAAAAAGATCATGGCCAGCCGCTGGACAGCCCGGAGCCGGTCGCTGTCGACGTCGAAGGCAAGGGCCGTTTCGCCGATATCTGGCAACCGCCCTACCGCCGTCGTGCGTTGATGCTGATCGTCTTTCACGTGTTCCAGGCCATCGGTTTTTTCGGCTTTGGCAACTGGTTGCCGGCGCTGCTTTCCGGTCAGGGTGTCAGCGTCACCCACAGCCTGATGTACGCGTTCATCATCACCCTCGCCTACCCGCTTGGGCCGCTGCTGTTCGTGAAGTTCGCCAACCGTTTCGAGAACAAGTGGCAGATCGTCGGTTCGGCCCTCGGCGCCATGACTTTCGGCACCTTGTTCGCCTTGCAGACCAGCGCCTTCGGCCTGATTTTTTGCGGGGTGATGATCACCTTCTGCAACGCGTGGCTGAGCTTCAGTTATCACTCGTACCAGAGCGAACTGTTCCCCACCAACATCCGCGCCCGTGCGGTAGGTTTCTGCTATTCGTTCAGTCGTCTGTCGACGGTGTTCAGCAGTTTGTTGATCGGCATGTTCCTCGAACATCTCGGCACACCGGGCGTCCTCGCGTTCATCGCCTGCAGCATGCTGATCGTGATGCTGACCATCGGCTGTTTCGGCCCGCGCACGCGTAATCTGGCACTGGAGAACATTGCCCATCGCTGACGAACAGCGGTCATTCCTTGCCGCGAGACGGCAGCGGATGACCGCTTCGTGATGTGCCACAAACAGACAACCGATTGATATAAAAGGATTTACCTGTAAGGCACGGTAATTGCTCCAATATGGCCATCGGTCATTACCTACAGGTCAATTCATCATGTTGGTCAGTGCTAAACAACAGCAAATCATTCATCTGCCGAAGCGGCTGACTGAAGACACCACGGCGACTGTGGCTGCCGGTCTGCAAGGTGGTCTGCACGGGGCCATGTTGCAATCGGTGCAAAATCAGACACAGTCGCAAGCCACCGACGCCGCTTCCCAGGTACAGACTTCGGCCACGCAGATCGCCACCCAACAGGTCAGCGAAGCCACGCGCATCAGCGATAACGTCGATGAAGCGTTCGCCAAGACCCGTGTCGGCCTGCAAACCACCGACACGTCCGATGCCAGCAAAACCACCGGTACCTCGGCCACCGATGCGTTCAAGGAATACATGAGCAAGACGCCGGAACAGCGTCTGCGCGACAGCATCCTGCAGGAAATGGGACTTACCGAAGAAAGCTTCAACGCGCTGCCGCCTGAGCGTCAGGCAGCTATCGGCAAAGAGATCGCCCAGCGCATGCAGGACAAACTGCAGATGGCGCAGCAAGAGAAGGAAAACGCCAAGGACATCAATGAGGTCAAGGACAGCGACAAGCTGGCGGACAAGGTCCTCGCATCGCTCTGATTTCAAGGCTGCATAAAAAACCAATGCAGGAGCTGCTGCGATCTTTCGATCTTGATTTTAAAGATCAGGATCAAAAGATCGCAGCGTGCCGCAGCTCCTACAGTTGTTATGCGTTGTCAGTTCAACTGCAGGGTATTGTTGAACTGGCTGATGGCATCCACCACATGCCTTGAGCCCTGCTGAATTTCCAGAATCACCTCCCCCGCCTCATTCGCCAATTCCACACCGAGTCCGGTGCGGCTCAGGCTTGATTGCATGCTCGATACCGCACTCAGTGACAGATCGTGGTTCTTGCGCACCACCTCGACAATTTCCAGCGTCGCCTGACTGGTGCGTGCCGCCAGACTGCGCACTTCGTCCGCGACCACCGCAAAACCACGTCCATGCTCACCGGCCCGCGCCGCTTCGATGGCCGCATTGAGCGCCAGCAGATTGGTCTGATCGGCAATACCGCGAATGGTCTGGACGATGGTGCCGATGATGTCCGACTGCTTGCTGACCGCGTCGATACTCTGCGCGGCTTCGTTAAGGTCGCGGGAAATGTCCTGAATGATCTGCACCGTTTGCTGCACGACCTGTGAGCCTTTTTGCGCGCAGGCGTCGTTTTGTACCGAAGTGCTGTGGGCCGATTCCGCAGCGTTTTGCAGGGTGGTCATTTGCTGGGTGATGTCGCTGGCGAACTTGACCACTTTGTACAAGCGGCCTTTGGTATCGAACAACGGGTTGTAAGAGGCTTCGAGGTAAACCATCTGCCCGGATTTGTTCTTGCGCTCGAAACGATGCGAGTGATATTCGCCGCGATTGAGCGAGGCCCAGAACGCCTTGTATTGCACCGACTCGGATTCGGCGCGGTGGCAAAACATGCTGTGGTGATGGCCGACAATTTCGTGCAGCGAATACTGCATCGTCCGTAGAAAGTTGTCGTTGGCAGTAATCACATTGCCTTCGGGGGTGAACTCGATCACCGCCATCGAGCGGCCGATAGCGGCCAGCATGCTTTCCTCTTCTTTTTCCTTGTTGACTCGCTGGGTGATGTCCGAGGCGACCTTGATCACGCTTTTGACTTGTTTGTCCGTGCCGTACACCGGCATGTAACTGGCTTCCAGCCAGATCTCGCGTCCGCTTTTATTCAGGCGCAGAAACGTCCCGCTGATCGGTTCACCACGGGCCAGATCACGCCACAACTTGGCGTATTCCTCGCTGCGATAGAACTCTTCTTCACAAAAGATCCGGTGATGTTTGCCACGCACTTCTTCGGCGCCGTAGCCCATGGTCTTGCAGAAGTTTTCGTTGGCATCCAGAACAATGCCTTCGGGGGTGAACTCGATCATTGCCATCGAACGGCTGATCGCTTCCAGCTTGGCGTTGGTTTCAGTCAGCGCACAGCTATAGCGTTCGATTTCCAGCAGGTCAGCCTTGTGATGTAGGTTGAACATGGTTGTATCACCTTCCGCGCGGTCTTTTGATTTGATGAAAGTTCAGTTCTTTCAAGATCCACCACTACGTTCCATAGAACAGGCACACGCATTCCTCCACGAGAGGAAGTTGTCAGGTGATTAATGATGTTCAATCGGAGGGTCCATGCAGCAACGCTCTAATCAAGACATCCCTCTCTTGATAGCCCGCAAGCGGGCCAGCCCTAACGTGTCGAAGAACTTCCATTTAAAAAATGCTCCCTGTCATTTCGAATAGGTGCCTTCAATTGCGCACTCTGCCAACGTGTTGCGATCAGGCTAATCCGGGCCGGCCTACCGGTGGTCGACACAGTTAGTTACAGCTGAGCATAGACAGCGCAATGCCTTGCGCAAGGCCATTAGTCGGCCAGTATCTGGCACTTTTTGCACAAGAAACGGTTCAGCGCGGCAACGCCACCGCTGAATCATCGAGGAGGTCGAGCAAGGCCTGCACCGCTGGCGTTGGCGCGGTTTCAGGACAGAATCGGCAAGCGCCCGACAGTGATTGCGGCGTTGGCGGCGGAAGCGGCTTAAGCCTTCAGATCCAATCGCGGGCAAGCCACGCTCCCACAGGGACCGATGTTGACCGATATTTTTCAGACAACTTCGATACCTGTGGGAGCGTGGCTTGCCCGCGATGGCGTCGGGCCAAACACCAAAAAACCTTCAGAGAACCTACAAACTCCCGCTCACCTTGCTCGCCACCTCCCCCGGCACCCAAGCCTTCCACACCTGCGGCTGATCACGTAAAAACGCCTCGGCGACCTGGCGCGGTTGCTGACGTTTTTCACTCATCGCCGCCAGTGTCTGATTCAGCAGATCAATCGGCAAATCGACTTTCTCGAAGAATGCCACCAGGTCCGGATACTGCGCCTTGAACGGCGCGGAAACGCCAATCGCCAGACTGGCCGGCATCGAGCGCGTGCCCTTCAGATTCGGGTTATTCGCATCGGCCAGGGTCTTCCACGCTTCTGCATCAAACGGCGGCTCGTCGAGCTTCACCAGTTTGAAACGACCGAGCAGCGGCGTTGGCGACCAGTAGTAGAACAGTACCGGTTTGCCACGCCGGATCGACGAGGCCACCTCGGCATCCAGCGCCGCGCCAGAACCGGTGCGGAAGTTGACGAAGCTGTCGTTCAGCGCATACGCCTTGAGCTTCTGGCTGTTGACGATCTCCGAAGTCCAGCCGGTCGGACTGTTGAGGAAACGCCCGCGAGTCGGGTCTTCCGGGTCACGGAACACCTCTTTGTAGCGCGGCAGATCGGCGACTGATTTCAACTCTGGCGCCAGTGCCTTGATCCCGCGTTCGGGGTCGCCCTTGATCACGTATTCCGGCACCCACCAACCTTCAGTCGCGCCTTTGACCGTATCGCCGAGGCCGAACACTTTGCCTTCGGCCGACGCCTTGACCCACGCCGGACTGCGCCCGGCCCATTCTTCGCCGATCACTTGAATATCGTTTTTCGCCAACGCCGCTTCCAGGCTGACGGTGCTGCCCGGCAGCGTATCGGTTGGGTAGCCATAGCCTTTCTCGACGATCAGGCGCAGCACTTCAGTGATGAAACTGCCGCTCTCCCAAGTGATGTCACCGAAGTGAATCGGCGCAGTTTTCTCTGTCGCCGCGGCGTGGCCGACAGCCAGACTCAACGCCAGCAACGAACTGCCGAGCAGGGTTTTGATCGATCTCATGCAGACCTCTTGTCTTGTAGGAATTGGTTGGCGCTGTGGCGGTCGCACAGGGCTTGGGAGCGAGTCATGTAGGCGCTGACCGAACGCTGGGAGATACCCAGTTCGGCGGCGATTTGCGGGTAGGTCAGGCCATCGATTCGGGCGAGTAAAAAGGTCGAGCGGACTTTGCCGGGCAAGCGCTGCAAGCTTTGGTCGAGGTGGCCGAGGGTCTGGGTCAGTTGCGCCAGTTCTTCGGGCGAGACCGTCGATTGCTCATCGATTTGCAGCAGGTGCCTGCGCTCCAGATCACCACGGCGCCAGCGCTGATAAAGCAGGCGCTGAGCGATGGTGGTGAGCAAGGCGCGGGGTTCGCGGATCGCGCTCAGACTTGGGGCTTCGAGCAATTGGGCGAAGGTTTCGGCGGCGATGTCTTCGGCACTGGCGGCATCGTTCAGTTGCCGTCGCAGGCGGGTGCAGAGCCAGTGATAGTGAGCGCGGAACAAACCGTCCACGGTGTTGCGATGGGATACGTCGGCGCCGGACATAGGGGCTCCTGGGTTAGGGGTCGCTGAATGTCCGGTCGTCCGGTGGCGCGATCCTAGCAAAGCGCCTTATGCATTAATAATATTAATATTTTATTTTTATATTCTTTTTGGAAATATAAGATCAAAAGATCGCAGCCTTCGGCAGCTCCTACATTTGGAATGCGTTCAACCTGTAAGAGCTGCCGAAGGCTGCGATCTTTTAGTGCAAGTGGCGGTAACCGAGTTCTTCGGCTTCTCGCTGATAGTCGAGCAGGATCTTGTAGTCGCTTTCGCTGGCCGCCAGCACTTCCACCAAGCCGAGGGTTTGCGCCACTTCGGGCAGTTCCTCAAGGGCCTGATTCATCACGTCTCGCAGTCCTTCAATCTGCTGATCCGTAGCACTGGCGACAGTGATGAAAGGCAGCGTCGGACTGATTGCACTTCGCGCAACCACGCGTAATCCGCTGACCTCTTGCGGCGCATATTGCGCGAGACAGGCGTAGGTCACGCTGTCGATAGCCGCCAGATCAGCGCGATCTTCACGCAACCAGCGCAAGCTTTCACGATGGCCGCCGCTGATGCCGACCGAGGCGAAGAACTGTCCGTCACGCTGCAACGGCGCCAGACGCTGGCGCAGCAGATTCATGCCGCTATTGGAGTCTTCACTGTTGATCACCCCGTGACTGTCGCGAAAGTCCGCGAGAGTTTTACGGGGATCATTGGCGCGAGCGAGGATCAGGCTGCAATGGTTGCCGGCGCTGCTGTCGGGCAACTCGTAACGCGGACGACCGATAATTCGCACCTGGCCACGCAGCGCGGTCATCAACGGATAGCCGCAGGTTTGCGTCAGCAGTAATTGAGGGGATAACCAGAGCTGTGGCAGCGATAGATGTTCGGCATTCAGCCGGGTGTGGCCGAGGTGATCGAGGATGCGCGTGATCCAGCGTTCGTTAGCCAGGCGGATAGGCTCGGGGGCGATGTACATCAGCAGTTCGGCGTGGTGTTGGGTCATACACATTCTTTCCCGTAGAAACATAACCTGTAGGAGCCAGCCTGCTGGCGATTGCGGGCTGCCAGTTGATGCACATGCTGAATGATCCAACGCTATCGCCAGCAGGCTGGCTCCCACAGGGGAGTAAGGTGTTCTTGAGATTAGTGGAAGGGGTGTTGCGGGCTATCGATTGGCTTGAACCCATTCTGCCGCCACAACTGCCCATATCCCTGCACCAGAAACCCGCCACTACGCGCCTGCCATTGTTCGCGACGCGTGTAGTAAACCGTGGGCAAGTCGTACCACGCCAGCCCCGGCAAGTCGTGATGCACCAGGTGAAAATTCAGATTCAAAAACAGCCAGCGCCACGGCCATCCCGCTTCATTAAGCACCGTGCGTTGCTCCGGTTGCGCGTGCGGACGGTGTTCGTAATAGGAGCGAATCATCGCAATCGACAGCGCCGGCACACTGATCAGTAGCAAGTAATGCCAAACCGGCAACACGCTATAGCGAGCGATGAACCACAGCATCAATATTGTGAACGCGCCGTGAGTCAGCCACATCAGCCAGGCCTGACGCTCGCCATTCTTCAGACGCTGCAACTCTTCCCCGGCCAGCGCGAACAACGCCAGCGGCGCACCCAGCAGAAAGCGCCCAAGCACGGTTTTGTTCAGCCAGTGCAGGCTTCGCTCGAACAGTGAACTGCCCTGCCAATGCACCGCACTCAGGTAACGGCTCTCGGGATCGACGCCCGGCACGGTCAGATCTTCATCGCGGTGATGTAGCAAATGGCTGTCGCGATAGAGCGTGTACGGATACCACACCGCCAGCGGCGCATAGCCGAGGACTTTGTTCAGCCGCTTCCAGCGCGTCGGATGCCCGTGGAGCAATTCGTGCTGCACCGACAGCCACAACACCAGCAACGGAATCAGCAGCAACGTACTGAAAGCGCGACCGAGCCAGTGACTATTGAGGACAACGGCGAACCAGCCGCCATACACGCCGATCAGCAGCAGCCAGGTCGGCCATTCGGTGCGGGCGGTGAAGCGCTGGCGCAGGGTGTCGATTTGCTGGCGGTGGGCGGCGTCGAAGTAATGCGGCATGGCGTTGCTCGGAACAGAGATGTTCCTTTCCTGTGCAACAACGCCTGGAAAACTTGCAGATTATTTTTGATTTGAACCGAGAGCCCGAGAACCGGGCTCTCGAAGAGCTTGATCAGTGGCCGAAAACGTCGAGTTTCTTGGCCTTCTTATCGTGGCGTTTCTCAATCGCAGTCTTGGCCGGCTTCTTCTTCGCAGCTTTCTTTGAATCCATACCTTTGGACATGATGCGTACTCCACTAACAGGGGATGTGAAATCAGGTATACACCTATCGCGCCGCGCGCGTTCTTTTATAATCGGCGCTTTGCACGCCGACAGTCCGATCCCATGCCCGATACCCGATACACCCTGCTCGACGAGTCGTTATGGCCGTTGATGAACAAGTTCTACCGCAGCCATCAATCGTCGATGAAAGCCGTGCGCGATGCGCAGTTGTGGGTGGCGCGCCGAGAGGAGATTGTCGCGGTGCTGTGTCTGCGGCCGGTGGCGGGCGGGCATTGGCTGACCGGTTTGCTGGTCGACCCGGACTGTCGTGAACAAGGGCTGGCCGCCGGATTGATTGCCGAGGCGGTGAAAGGTCTGGAGTTGCCGGTGTGGCTATTCTGCCATCCGGACTTGCGCGGTTTTTATGAGCGACGCGGGTTCAGCTTCGACCCCGCTCTGCCCCAGGCGATGGCCGAGCGTTTGAGCCGTTATGCGCGGAGCAAGCCGATGATTGCGATGGAGCTGAAACCTTCAGCCTGATGCAAAACCATTGTGGGAGCCAGCCAGCCTGCTGGCGATTGCGGTATAGCAGTGACATTTTCATTGTCTGACACACCGTAATCGCCAGCAGGCTGGCTCCCACATGGGAAATGTCTTGGATTCGGATCAGTCGTCCGCGTTGGGATCGAGATCCGGGAACATCACCTCGGTAAAACCGAACTTGCTGAAGTCGCTGATGCGCGACGGATACAGCCGCCCGATCAAGTGATCGCATTCATGCTGCACCACCCGCGCATGGAAACCTGAAGCCACCCGCACAATCGGCTCGCCTTTCGGATCGAATCCTTCGTAGCGAATCTGCTGATAACGATCCACCGCGCCGCGCAAACCTGGCACCGAGAGACAACCTTCAAAACCCTCTTCTGTCTGCGGATTAAGCGGCGTGATCAACGGATTGATCAGGATCGTCTGCGGTACCGCTTCGGCGTCCGGGTAGCGCTCGCTGTGCTCGAAGCCGAAGATCACCAATTGCAGATCGACACCAATCTGTGGCGCCGCGAGCCCTACGCCGCCAACGCTTTCCATGGTCTGGAACATATCGTCGATCAGTTGCCAAAGCTCAGGGCTGTCGAACATTTCGGCCGGCACCGGTGGCGCGATACGCAGCAGGCGCTCGTCGCCCATTTTCAGAATTTCACGAATCATGGTCAGGCTTCGTCAGTGTCCGGCTTGAGCGAATGATCGCGGCCCAGGCCCGAGACGTGTTGTTTGGGTTGTTCATCGAGTTCACCGGGGACTTTTTCGCCCGGGTCCTTGCCCTCGCTGGACATGTGCTCGATCACCGCATTCATTTCCGCGCCGAGCAACAGTACGGCGGCGGAAATGTAGAAATATAGCAACAGCACGATGATCGCACCGATGCTGCCATACATCGCGTTGTAATTGGCGAACGTCTTGACGTAAAACGCGAAGCCTAACGAGGCAATAATCCACACCACCACTGCCAGCACCGAGCCCGGGGTGATGAAGCGGAACTCCTGTTTGACGTCAGGCATCACGTAGTAGATCAGTGCCACGGCGACCATCATCAGAATCACGATCACCGGCCAGCGCGCAATCGTCCACACGGTGACGATGACTTCTTCGAGCCCGACTTGCGCGGCGATCCAGCCCATCACCTGCGGCCCGAGCACCATCAGCGCGGCGGCGACCAGCAGCATGCCGGCGATGCCCACGGTGTAGAAAACCGACAGCGGAAAACGCTTCCAGATCGGCCGGCCTTCAACCACGTCATACGCGGCATTCATCGCACTCATCATCAGCCGCACGCCGGCAGATGCGGTGTACAGGGCGATGACGATACCGATCGAGAGCAAGCCGCCCTTGGATTGTTGCAACTGATCGATCACCGGATTGACCTGCTCCAGCGCCTGCGGTGGCAGCACCAGTTCCGATTGCAGACGCAGCCAGGTGAAGAAGTCCGGCAGGTGCAGAAAACCAATCAGGGCGATCAAAAACAGAATGAACGGGAACAGCGAAAACAGCATCTGGTAGGCCAGTGCCGAGGCATACGTCGACATCTCGTCGTCAACGAATTCAGTGACCGTGCGCACCATCACCCGGTGCAGGGGCAGACCTTTCATGTCCGGGAAAATCATTCGCGTCTCCTTTCGCCGCAAAACAGGTTGAAGTCGTGGCGACTCAGGGGCCGTTTGTTTCATCAAGGTAGCCTAATTGGCGACTTTGAAAAACTTTCGTCGGTCACAGATTGTGATCGATACAAAAACGGCCATCCTTGGATGGCCGCTCATGTATTTCGTTCAAAGCCTGAATCAAGCCTTGTCGACGCCTTTCTTTACCGCGTCCTTGGCTTTGCCGACAGCTTGCTGGGCTTCGCCTTTTTTCTCTTGAATCTTGCCTTCGGCTTGCAGCTTGGTGTTGTCGGTGGCTTTACCAACGCCTTGCTTGACGTTACCGACAGCTTCGTTGGCCATGCCTTTTACTTTATCGCCTGTGCTACTCATGGTGTTTCTCCTTGGTGCATTAAGGGGGAAAAGTCAGTACCTAAAGATTGACCGGCCCGGTTTGCGCCAAGTTTCATTTATTTTCAGGGGTTCATTTCGTCGCAGCGTGCAGGTTGGGCTTTATGTTTGCCCGCGAAGCCCCGAGAATGCGCAACATATCGGCGCTATGCGCCAGAGAACCGATCCCGCAGGAATGTTATGAAACTCGATAAAAAGCTCGCCATTGCCCGTAGAAACCAGGAATTGGGCGGTGCCGTGCTCGGCGTCAACAACTGCCACTTCGCCGAACTGAACCGTAATCGCAATATCTGGTGGTTCGATCTGCCGGTCGCACGCCTGGCAATCGGTCAGTACGAGTGGATTCACTTGCTGATGCACACGCCAGCCACCGACGAACTGCTGCACCTGAAAGTGCCGACGGTGTTCCTGCGTGAAAAGCTCGAAGGGCTGGTGATTCGCAATGAAGGCAAGCGCAAGGCTGCGCTGAGTCTGGAATTGAGTGCGGACAAGGATTCGTATCTGCAGGACATGCGTCCGTCGGGCACCAACGTCAACTTCGCGCCGTTCCGCCAGTAACAGCAAAAGCTTCGCGAGCAAGCTTGCTCCCACATTTAGACCGCGTTCCAATGTGGGAGCGAGCTTGCTCGCGAAGATGGCCTGACAGACACTAAAAACCTCCAGGCGAGAATCAAAAAGCCCCGCATCTGCGGGGCTTTTTGTTTATGCGGCGTTCTTCGCCTTGATCTTCTTCAGCTCTTCGTCGCGCAGTTCGCGGCGCAGGATCTTGCCGACGTTGGTCGTCGGTAGTGCATCGCGGAACTCCACCGAACGCGGCACCTTGTAGCCGGTGACGTTGGCGCGCATGTGCTCCATCACGGTTTCCTTGGTCAGCGTCACACCCGGTTTGGCAACGATGAAAATCTTGATCGCCTCGCCCGACTTCTCGTCCGGCACGCCAATCGCCGCGCACTGCAACACGCCCGGCAGGGTTGCCAGCACGTCTTCCAGTTCGTTCGGATAGACGTTGAAACCGGAGACCAGAATCATGTCTTTCTTGCGATCGACAATGCGCATGTAGCCATCCGGCTGAATCAGCGCGATGTCACCGGTTTTCAACCAGCCGTCGCTGTCGAGCATTTCATCGGTGGCTTCCTGACGCTGCCAATAGCCCTTCATCACTTGCGGGCCCTTGACGCACAGCTCGCCGATTTCGCCCAGCGGTTGTTCAACGCCAGCATCGTCGATGACTTTGCACAGGGTCGATGGCACTGGAATGCCGATGGTGCCGATCTGGATGTTCTGGATCGGGTTGACCGTGGCCACAGGGCTGGTTTCGGTCATGCCGTAACCTTCACAGATCGAGCAACCGGTAACCGCTTTCCAGCGCTCGGCGGCAGCCAATTGCAGGGCCATACCGCCAGACAGCGTGACTTTCAACGCCGAGAAATCCAGCTTGCGGAAGCCTTCGTTGTTGCACAGCGCCACAAACAGTGTGTTGAGGCCGACGAAACCGCTGAACTTCCACTTCGACAGTTCCTTGACCATCGCCGGCAAGTCGCGCGGGTTGCTGATCAGGATGTTGTGGTTGCCGATCAGCATCATCGCCATGCAATGAAAGGTGAACGCATAGATGTGGTACAGCGGCAGCGGCGTGATGAGGATCTCGCAACCTTCATTGAGGTTGGAACCCATCAGCGCCTTGCACTGCAGCATGTTGGCCACGAGGTTGCGGTGAGTCAGCATCGCACCCTTGGCCACGCCAGTGGTGCCGCCGGTGTATTGCAGCACGGCGACGTCGCCGCTGTCCGGGTTGGCTTCCGCCACCGGCTGGCCCTGGCCCTTGCTCAGCACGTCGTTGAACTTGACGGCTTTAGGCAGGTGATAGGCCGGCACCATCTTCTTCACGTACTTGATCACGCTGTTGATCAGCAGACGCTTGATCGGCGGCAGCAGGTCGGCAACTTCAGTGACGATAACGTGTTTGACGCTGGTTTTCGGCACCACGGTCTCAGCCAGATGCGCCATGTTCGCCAGGCACACCAGGGCTTTTGCGCCGGAGTCGTTGAATTGGTGTTCCATTTCCCGCGCGGTGTACAGCGGGTTGGTGTTGACCACGATCAGCCCGGCGCGGATCGCACCGAAGACGGCCACCGGGTACTGCAAAACGTTGGGCAGTTGCACGGCGATTCGATCACCGGGCTGCAAATCGGTATGCTGTTGCAGATACGCGGCAAAGGCACCGGACAATTCGTACAGTTCACCGTAGGTGATTGTCTTGCCCAGGTTGCTGAAAGCCGGTTTGTTGGCGAAGCGTTGGCAGGATTGCTTCAACACTGCCTGAATGTTCGGATATTCGTCTGGATTGATGTCGGCAGCAATTCCAGCGGGGTACTTATCCTTCCAAAAGTCTTCGATCATGGAAGCCCACTCCTCAGCAACGCGAATTCTTCACCGCATTTGATGCGATTATTATTGGTGTGTGTTTTGTATTGGTGAATCTGGCTTTTAGATAGGCCGAGAAGTCACAAAGCGCGCCGAGAGTAGCAGCTTTGCCGAGGGTCGCCTAGAGCCAAAAGAGGCCCCAGCGGTCACTTTAATGACTCAAGACTTTCTGGCAGTCATTTTAGAGCAAAAATCCTAAGACACCCTGAAAGCCCCGTAATTCGGGGCTTTTTGCTTTCCAAATGCATCGCGGGCAAGCCCGCTCTCACAAAGATTACGCTAATCCTGTGGGAGCGTGGCTTGCCCGCGATCCGCGCAAAGCGCGGCCATTCAACAGATCAGGCGATATCGCGCAACTCGCGCCGCAGGATCTTGCCCACCGGCGTCATTGGCAGAGAGTCTCGTAACACGATGTGTTTCGGCACTTTGTACGCGGTGAAATTCTCCTTACAGTACGCCTTGAGCTCTTCAAGGCTGACCCCGGTTTCCCGCGCCACCACAAACAACTTCACCGCTTCGCCCGAGCGCTCGTCCGGCACACCGATCACCGCGCAGTTGGCGACTTTCGGGTGGGCCATCATCACGTCTTCGATCTCGTTCGGGTACACGTTGAAACCGGAGACGATGATCATGTCCTTCTTGCGATCGACGATGCGCACAAAACCGTCCGGATCAATCACCGCGATGTCGCCGGACTTGAACCAGCCCTCGGCATCCAGCACGTCGGCGGTGGCCGCCGGTTGCTGCCAGTAGCCCTTCATGATCTGCGGACCCTTGATGCACAGTTCGCCGCGCTCGCCCGCCGGTTGCTCGACGCCGTCATCACTGATGACTTTCAGCGTGGTGCCCGGCACTGGCAGGCCGACCGTGCCGATCCGCGACAAGGCGCCATACGGGTTGGTGCAGGCCACCGGCGACGTTTCGGTGAGACCATAACCTTCGGTGATGCGGCAACCGGTCATCTGCTCCCAGCGCTCGGCCGTCGCCTTCACCAGCGCAGTGCCGCCGGAGTTGGTGAGCTTTAAGGTGGAGAAATCCAGCGTCTTGAAGTCCGGGTGATCCATCAGTGCGACGAACAAGGTGTTCAGCCCCAGCAGCGCCGAAAACCGCCAGTTCTTCAGTTCCTTGATGAATCCAGCGATATCACGCGGATTGCTGATCAGTACGTTGTGGTTGCCGGAAACCATCATGCACATGCAATTCGCGGTGAATGCATAGATGTGGTACAGCGGCAGCGGCGCGATCATCACCTCCTGCCCTTCGCGAATCAACGGCTGGCCGTCGTCGCCGAACTGGCCAAGACAAGCGCGCACCTGCTGCATGTTCGCCACCAGATTGCCGTGGGTCAGCATCGCACCCTTGGCCAGGCCGGTCGTGCCGCCGGTATATTGCAACACGGCGACATCGTCGAGACTGACCTTCAGCGGTTTGATGCCCAGACCACGGCCCATGCGCAACGCGCTCTTGAACGAGATCGCTTGCGGCAGTGAATAGTCCGGTACCAGTTTCTTGACCTTGCTGATCACGGTGTTGACCAGCCAGCCCTTGGCGGTGGGCATCATATCGCCCATCTTCGCTTCGATCAGGTATTGGATGTCGGTGTCGGGCAGCACTTCCTGGACTTTTTGCCCGAACATGTTCAGGTACACCAGCGCCCGGGCGCCGGAATCCTTGAACTGGTGACGCATCTCGCGTGCGGTGTACAGCGGATTGGTGTTGACCACGATCAGCCCGGCGCGCAGTGCGCCGAACACGGCAATCGGATAATGCAGGATGTTGGGCATCTGCACCGCAATGCGATCACCCGGCACCAGGTCGGTGTGGGTTTGCAGATAACCGGCGAACGCGGCGCTGTAGCGCTCCAGTTCAGCATAAGTGAGGGTCACGCCCATGTTGCTGAACGCCGGGCGGTCCGCGAACTTCTTGCAGGAACGCTCAAACACCTCGATCACTGACTTGAACTCGGTCATGTCGATGTCCAGCGGTACGCCGGCCGGGCGTTTGTCATTCCAGAAATCAGGTTGCATTGTTCTTATCCTCTTTACCTGAACCGATCCGGGGCCACTTTCCTGGCATTTCTCTCTCGTCCCTCAAAAAGAGAAAGCACAAAGCGGAGCTTCACGGACACTAGCAGTTATGGCCATTCAGGCAAATATGGACATTGTCGTCATTGATCGTGTGAATCTTCCCGCCGTGGCGTGGGCTGATCGGACGCGCTATAAAATGCAGGAACCCTGAGCCATGCCGCTCAAATAAAAAGGAATTGCCATGATCCACCACAGTTTCTGGCTGGACGCGAGTGACCGCAGCCGCCTCTTTGTCAACCAGTGGCTGCCGGCCGCGCCGTTGAAAGCGGTGATTCTGCTGGCCCATGGCATGGCCGAACACAGTGCGCGTTATGCGCGACTGGCCGAAGAATTCTGCGCGCAGGGCTACGGCGTCTATGCGCCGGACCTGCGCGGACATGGCCAGACGGCCGATCACGGCACGTTGGGGCATTTCGCCGACGACGATGGCTGGTGCAAAGTGGTCGGTGATCTGGCCAGTCTCAATCAACATATCGGCCAACAGCATCCCGGCGTGCCGATCATCCTGCTCGGCCACAGCATGGGCAGTTACATTGCTCAGGCTTATTTGCTGCACCACAGCGCCAGTCTGCTCGGGGCGATTCTCAGTGGCTCGAATTTTCAGCCAGTGACGCTCTATCGCGCCGCGCAGCAGATCGCCCGTTTCGAAAAACTGCGTCAGCGCGGCAAGGGCCGCAGTGCACTGATCGAATGGCTTTCGTTCGGCTCATTCAACAAGAAATTCAAACCTGCACGTACACGGTTTGACTGGCTGAGTCGCGACCCGGCCGAGGTCGATCTGTATGCCAACGATCCGCTGTGCGGCTTCCGTTGCACCAATCAGCTGTGGATCGACCTGCTCGGCGGCTTGCAGCAAATCAGCAAAGCGTCCAATCTCGCCCAGATCGACCCGGGCCTGCCGTTGCTGGTAATTGGCGGTGAATGTGATCCGGTGAGTGAAGGCAAGCGTCTGACTGATCTGGCCAATGCCTTGCGCTCGGCCGGCAGCCAAAACCTGCAACTGAAGATCTACCCGCAGGCGCGGCACGAATTGTTCAACGAAACCAATCGCGACGAAGTGATCGCCGATGTGCTGAGCTGGATCGACCAGACCCTGAGCCATCCGCGCCCGCACCGCAGCGAGTAATTTTTTATGGATTCAACTGATCCAGTACAGGAATCGAGACTGATGACCCAGGTTACCAACATCCCTTACGAAGCCCTCGAAGTCGGCCAGACCGCGAGCTACAGCAAGACCGTGGAAGAGCGCGACATTCAGCTGTTCGCGGCGATGTCCGGCGACCACAACCCGGTGCACCTGGACGCCGAATTCGCTGCCGCCAGCATGTTCAAGGAACGCATCGCCCACGGCATGTTCAGCGGCGCGCTGATCAGTGCTGCGGTGGCTTGCGAACTGCCTGGGCCGGGGACTATTTATATCGGTCAGCAAATGAGCTTCCAGAAACCGGTGAAGATCGGTGACACCCTGACAGTGCGTCTGGAAATTCTTGAGAAACTGCCGAAGTTTCGTGTGCGGATTGCCACTCGCGTGTTCAACCAGCGTGATGAGTTGGTAGTGGACGGCGAGGCTGAGATTCTG
This sequence comes from Pseudomonas sp. NPDC087346, assembly GCF_044744235.1. NCBI lineage: Bacteria > Pseudomonadati > Pseudomonadota > Gammaproteobacteria > Pseudomonadales > Pseudomonadaceae > Pseudomonas > Pseudomonas sp. NPDC087346. Next base: position 74,173 of record NZ_JBIUXX010000022.1, on the reverse strand, counting down.
GCGCCGCGTAAACAGCAGACCGTAACGCTGCCGACTTTGCCGCCGATCAGCATTGGCTGATTTGTATGCACAAAAAAAAGTGGGAGCGAGCCTGCTCGCGATGGGGTCAGTTCATTCAACTTTGATGTTGAATGTCAGTCCGTTATCGCGAGCAGGCTCGCTCCCACAGTTTTTCGCTAATGCTTACGAGCGTGCACGAGCCTGGTTACGCAGGGCTTTCACCTGGTCGTGGTTGCGTTGTACGCCGTGATACTGGCGTTCAACCAGGTCACGAATACCCACCAGATTGTGCTTGTTGATCTTCTCGATGGCTTCGCGATAAGCCTTCAGCGCATGGTCTTCACCGCGCTCGGCTTCGTTCAGCACTGCTTCTTCGTCTTTGCCGGTGAACATGGCTTTGACGTCGACCCAGCGACGGTGCAGATCACCGCTGACGCTGGTGGAGGTTTCCGGATCGCCGCCCATCGAACGCACTGCCGCTTGTAGCTCGGCAGCGGCAGTGGCGCAGTCGGCGGAGCGGGTCACGAACAGGCTTTTCAGTTCTGGATGCTTGATGTCTTCAGCGCAAGTCTTGAACCCTTCCTGACCATCCTTGCAGGTTTCAATCAGGTCATTGAGTACGGAGATGGCTTCTTTATTCATGTCAGTCATTTTTCAATTCCTTGCGATCGGTGGAAGATACAAGGGATATTGCAGTGTGCGTGCCAGCTCTGATTTAAAGATTTATTCGTTTAAAATCAACACGTTAAATAAATACGTAAAAACTGTACTCCGGTTATTTGCATGATCTGTCATTTGGCCTGCATGCAGAATGCCTGTATTTTCCAGATTGTTTTGAGGCCGGACGATTACATCGATGAACCCTGAAAAAATTGAACTGTTGATCACCCGCGAAATGCCCTTCGGCAAATACAAGGGTCGGATCATTGCCGATCTGCCTGGTCCGTATCTGAACTGGTTCGCCCGCCAAGGGTTTCCCCACGGTGAACTCGGCGGTCTGCTTGCGCTGATGCAGGAAATCGATCACAACGGTCTGTCGGATCTGCTCGAACCTCTGCGCGCCAAACACGGCAAACCTGCCCCACGTCACTGAAGCGTCCTCCCCTCAATGAGCCGAATCGATCATGCCCGATAACACCCGACGCGCCCGTGATGAAGCTTTCTGGCGAACATTCGCCGATCGTTATGAAGTTCAAGCAGGCCCGGTCAACCTGGAAAACGGCTACTTCGGGCGCATGTCGCGCACGGTGATCGAGGAATACCAGCGCAACATCGAGCTGATCAACAGCAGTAACTCGGTGCACGTACGCCAACGTTTCGAACCGCTCGATAGCCTGGATATCCGGGCGCAGCTCGCGGAGATGATCGGTGTTCGCGCGCACAACGTGACCTTCACCCACAACGCCACCGAAGGCCTGCAATCGCTGATCCGTAACTACAACCGCCTGCAACCGGGCGATCAGGTGCTGATCTGCGATCTCGAATACGACACCGTCAAAGGCGCCATGCGCTGGCTGGCGCGCACGCGCGGCGTCGAGGTGATCGAGATCAGTCACGCGCATCCGGCGAGCTTCGACAGCCTGCTGGAGACCTATCGCGAGACGTTCATCCGTCATCCGAAACTCAAACTGATGGCGCTGACCCACGTTACTCACCGCACCGGTCTGGTGATGCCGGTGCAGGCCATCGCCGCGCTGGCCAAGGAGCACGGGATCGATGTGATCCTCGACGGTGCCCACGCCCTCGGGCAAATCGAGTTCGATCTCGAAGAACTGGGCATCGCCTTCGCCGGGTACAACCTGCACAAATGGATCGGCGCACCGCTGACCCTCGGCTTCATCTATATCGCCACGCAACGTCTGGCCGACATCGATCCGGACATGGGCGAAACGCATTACCCGCCCAACGATATCCGCTCGCGTATTCCGCACAGCACCCCGAACATTCCGGCATTGATGACCCTGCCGCTGGTGTTCGAGGAACACCGCTCTTTAGGCGGCGCCCCGGCCAAGGGCGCACGGCTCAATTACTTGCGTAACCTGTGGGTCAGCGCGGTGCGGCATCTGCCTGGCATCGAGGTGCTGACACCTGATGATCCACGACTGTATTGCGGCATCACCTCGATGCGCTTCACTCGCCATGCCGATCAACAGGTATTGGCTGAGCGTCTGCTGAGCGAATTCAACCTGTTTACCGTGGTGCGCAACGGCGCAGCGTGCGGGCCGTGCATCCGTATCACGCCGGGGCTGACCACCACTGCCGACGACATGCAGGTGCTGACCCGGGCGCTCAATGAACTGCGCTGAGCGGCCTAGACCGTGTACTTGTCGAAGTCCTCGGGTTTGATCTGTGACGACGCGGCAAAGGTGTCGATACCAATGGTCAGATGACCGAAAAAGCCGTCTTCGTGGGACTCACGTCCGACCGGCCAGACCGCCAATGTCGAGCCCTCACCGTCAGTGGCGCTGTACAGGCTATCCTGTTCATTGTTCAACGGTGTTGATGCTCGACCGCGATAAGCTCGGGCATTGAGCACCGAACGTGAGACGACCTCGGGAAAGTACAACTGGCCGACCCAGGCGACGTTGCGCTCTTCCAGGTAATCACCACCAGCGACAATGCGCACCGCCACATGAATGTGCAGCGCACGCCCGGCATAGAAACCCGGATAGATCGTGGTAAAGCGCACCCTGCCCTTTTGATCGCAGATCTGACTGCCGCGCAGGTAGGTTTCGTCGTCAGTGCGCGGGATCGAACCAATGGCCTCGGCATCGACCTCCAGGTCCGGATTGATCCGGCTCCAGCCTGAATACGCTCCTCGCGCATTACAGTGCCAGATATCCACCAGCGCGCCGTTCACCGGTTCTCCGGTCATGGCGTCAACGATGGTCAGGCGCAACAGTAACGGCAGCCCTTCGGCACCTTCGCTGATGTTACGGCGAAGCAGTTTGGGATTGCGGAAATAAGGTCCGGCGATTTGCTCGGGCGCCAGTTGATAGACCGGCGGCGATGAAGCTGAAGAATCTCGATCCATGACACGTTCTCTCTTCCATAAGAGCACGCAGATTAGCGCTGGAAGAAACTCGAGGTGCGGTAACTATGTATCGCAGCGTTGCTGCGCAGATCAAAAGATCGCAGCCTTCGGCAGCTCCTACAGGGAAATGCATTCCAGGGCTGCGATCTTTTGATCCTGGTTTTCCGCGGGCAAAAAAAACGGTGCACCGACCAAGTGCACCGAAAAAGCCGTAGAACACACAACGAAGTGTCAGGTAAAGATCAGTCCAGCAGCGCCAGTGCTTCAGCGGTGCATTCCTGAATGCGGGCCCAGTCGCCGTTCTTGATCCACTCCGGATCAAGCATCCAGCTACCGCCGACGCACATGACGTTTTTCAGCGCCATGTAGCTCTTGATGTTGGCTGGGCTGACGCCGCCAGTCGGGCAGAATTTCACTTCGCCGAACGGGCCGCCGAGGGCTTTGATCGCTGCCACGCCGCCGCTGACTTCAGCCGGGAACAGCTTGAAGCGGCGATAACCCAGGCCGTAGCCTTCCATGATGCCGGAGGCGTTGCTGATGCCCGGCAACAGCGGAATCGGGCTGTCGACGCTGGCTTCCAGCAGATCACGGGTGATGCCCGGGGTGACGATGAATTGCGAACCGGCCGCTTCGGCAGCCGCGAGCATATTGCGATCAAGTACGGTGCCGGCGCCGGTCATCAGCTCCGGACGCTGTTCGCGCAGGATCTGGATCGCCTTCAAACCGAACTGCGAACGCAGGGTCACTTCCAGCGCGGTCAGGCCACCGGCGGCCAGGGCGTCGGCCAATGGCAGCACGTCTTGTTCGCGGGCGATGGTGATCACCGGCAGAATCCGCGCCTTGGGGGCGAGGGGGGGGGGGGGGGGGGGGGTGTTGGGGGGGGGGGGCGGGGGGGGGGGGGGTGGGTTTGGGGGGGGGTT
>NZ_JBIUXX010000022.1:0-70209 GCF_044744235.1 Pseudomonas sp. NPDC087346 | reverse complement strand
AGAGGCTGTCGATCAGGGCAACTTTGTCCGCCATGGAAACGGTCGGGGATGGGGTTGTCATAGCGGCTGTTCCTTGGCTCATGGGCACCAGTAAATCTCTAACGTGGGTTGCAGAAACGCGCGAACCGGCATGGCAGCGACATCGTCACTGGCCAATGCGGCGTTGAGGGTGGTCAGTTTCGACGCACCGGAAATCGACAGAATCTTGTGTCGGGCCGAAGCCAGCAGCGCACGGCTCATGGTCAGGCGCTGACGTGGCACACTCGGCGCCAGCATCGGCCAGCAACGGCGTGTGCCATCGGCCTGCAACGCTTCGGCAAGGTTCGGGCTGTTGGGGAACAGCGACGCGGTGTGACCGTCATCGCCCATGCCCAGCACCAGCACATCGATTGCCGGCAACTCAGCGAGCAAACGATCGGCCTGTTCAGCCGCCTGTTCGACATTCGCCGCAGCGCTATAAAGGCTGAGAAACTTCGCCTTGGCCGCCGGGCCTTTGAGCAGGTATTGCTTGAGCAGACCGGCATTGCTGTCGGCGTGTTCGACCGGCACCCAGCGCTCGTCGGCGAGGGTCACGACGACTTTCGACCAGTCCAGATCCTGCTTGGCCAGGTGCTGGAAAAACGCCACCGGGCTACGACCGCCAGACACCACCAGCACCGCGTTGCCGCGTGCAGCGATGGCTTCGCTCAGTTGCTTGGCAACGTTCAGCGCCAGGCCTTCGGCCAACAACACCGGGCTCTTGAATGGGTGGGCGTTGACGCCCGCAGGCAGTTTCACATCAGATATCGCCATACCACGACCTCCCGTCCCGCGTGATCAATGCAATCGAGCTCATCGGCCCCCACGACCCGGCCGCATACGGCTTGGGCGCGTCACCGGATTTCTTCCAGCCGGCGATCAACTGGTCACACCACTTCCACGCGGCTTCGATTTCATCTTTACGGACAAACAGGTTCTGATTGCCGTTCATCACTTCCAGCAACAACCGCTCGTAGGCATCGGGAATCCGTGCGCTGCGCCAGGTGTCGGAGAAATTCAGTTGCAGCGGGCCGCTGCGCAGTTGCATGCCTTTGTCCAGGCCCTGCTCTTTAGTCATCACGCGCAAGGAAATGCCTTCATCCGGTTGCAGGCGAATGATCAGTTTGTTGCTGATCTGCAAGCGCTGCTCGGGGGCAAAGATGTAGTGCGACGGTTCCTTGAAGTGGATGACGATCTGCGACAGCTTTTGCGGCATGCGCTTGCCGGTACGCAGGTAGAACGGCACGCCGGCCCAACGCCAGTTGCGGATATCGGCACGCAAAGCGACGAAGGTTTCGGTGTCGCTCTGGGTGTTGGAATTCGGTTCTTCGAGGTAACCAGGTACCGGCTTGCCTTCGCTGTAGCCGGCGATGTACTGACCGCGTACCACTTGGGTGGTCAGGCCTTCCGGGCTGATCGGCGCCAGTGCCTTGAGCACTTTGACTTTCTCGTCACGGATGCTGTCGGCGGACAGGTCGGCCGGCGGGTCCATGGCGATCAGGCAGAGCAACTGCAACAGGTGATTCTGGATCATGTCGCGCAGTTGGCCGGCCTTGTCGAAGTAGCCCCAACGGCCTTCGATACCGACCTTCTCGGCCACGGTGATTTCCACGTGGGAGATGTAATTCTGGTTCCACTGGGTTTCGAACAGGCTGTTGGCGAAACGCAGGGCGATCAGGTTCTGAACGGTCTCTTTGCCCAGATAGTGGTCGATGCGGTAGGTGCGGTTCTCCGGGAAGAATTGCGCCACGGCGTCATTCACTTTGCGCGAGGATTCCAGATCGGAGCCGATCGGTTTTTCCAGCACTACACGAGTGTTTTCCGCCAGACCGACTTTCGCCAGGTTCTCGCAGATCGCGCCGTACACCGCCGCCGGAGTGGCGAAGTAGGCAATCATGCGCTGAGCGGTGCCGGCCAGTTCAGCCAGGGTTTCGTAATCTTCAGCCTTGAGAAAGTCGACGTGCAGGTAAGTCAGGCGCGAGAGAAAACGCTCGGCCACGGCTTCGTCCAGCTCTTTACCCACGTAGCGACGCAGTTCGGCGGCAATGAACGCCATGTGCTGCTGCTCGGTGCCGGTCTCACGGGCCAACGCGATGATGCGCGTGTCCTCGTGCAACAGGTCGGCGCCATCGAGGTGATAAAGGGCAGGAAACAGCTTGCGCAGGGCCAGGTCGCCAAGGGCGCCGAACAAGGCAAAGGTGCACGGTTCAACCGTAATCGAAGGCATGATGTTTGTTCTTTTATCAAGTTAAGCTACAAATACCTTTTTTCAAGGCATCACTCAAGGGAAAATGTAGTAATAACCACAACATTTTCGCAAAATACAGATTCCGAGTGGTGGTCGGTCGGAGCCCCCAGTAGGATAGGCCACCGTTACGGGCCATATCAAAGGCCCAATTTGCATAGCCCGGCGTACCTTTGCGCAGGTGAATTAGGAATTCCATATGGACCGCGTGCGAAATTTACTGGAACAGATCCAGAGTCGCCTTGAAGACCTGAACAAGGCCGAACGCAAAGTCGCCGAGGTGATCCTGCTCAACCCACAGCAGGCCACTCGCTTCAGTATCGCCGCCCTCGCCCAGGCGGCGTCGGTGAGTGAGCCGACGGTCAACCGCTTCTGCCGTTCGTTCGGCGTCAGCGGTTACCCGGAACTCAAGCTGCAACTGGCACAGAGTCTGGCCAGCGGCGCGGCGTATGTCAGCCGTGCGGTGGAAGCCGATGACAATCCCGAGGCGTACACGCAGAAGATTTTCGGCAGCGCCATCGCCTCGCTGGACAGCGCGTGTCAGGCGCTTGATCCGAACCTGATCAGCCGCGCCGTCGACCTGTTGATTCAGGCGCGGCAGATCCACTTCTTCGGCCTCGGTGCTTCGGCTCCGGTGGCGCTGGATGCACAGCACAAGTTCTTTCGTTTCAATCTGGCCGTCACGGCGCATGCCGATGTGCTGATGCAGCGGATGATTGCTTCGGTGGCGCACACCGGCGAGTTGTTCGTGATCATTTCCTACACCGGCCGCACCCGCGAACTGGTGGAAGTGGCGCGCATTGCCCGCGAGAACGGCGCTTCAGTGTTGGGCCTGACCGCCGAGAATTCGCCGCTGGCCAAGGCCAGTACGTTGAGCCTGAACATTCCGCTGCCGGAAGACACCGACATCTACATGCCGATGACTTCGCGGATCATTCAGTTGACCGTGCTGGATGTGTTGGCGACAGGTATGACTTTGCGTCGCGGGGTGGACTTCCAGCCGCATCTGCGCAAGATCAAAGAGAGCTTGAACGCGAGCCGGTATCCGGTGGGTGACGAGTTCAACTGATCCCGATGATTTGTAGTGAATGAGCGGACCTCATCGCTGGCAAGCCAGCTCCCACAGGTTCATCAGCGTTCGCCAATTGTATGTTCGGCGCGGACACTGTGGGAGCTGGCTTGCCAGCGATGGGGCCAGCAGAGGCAACAAAAAACTAAGCCGCTGCCCAAGCCTGCAAACTCAGATGCGCCTTCTCCCCCGGCGCCAGATGCAGGCTATCCGTCCCGCCCGCCGCCGCCTCGACACAGACAAACTCCGATATCTCATCCCACGTCACGCCGAGCAACGGTCGCGACCCCGGATGCCAGACCACTGTGTCGGCACTGTCACCGGTATCGATGCACAACTCGCGCTGCCAGGCGTGATCTTTCAGCTGTAATTCACCGTCGTGCTGGAACACCCGCTGACAGCCGCCATCGACGCGCAACTCGCCTTCCTGCTGACAAACCTGCCGGCTCAACTGGTCATAACCCTGCGCGCCTTCGAGCCCGGACAGCGCTATCTCACCGACATCGCCGATACGCCAGTAAGCATGCAAAGCCTGGCTCATCTGGCAGGGCATGTCGTCCTGATGCTCGGTGCTCAGGCGCAATTCCATGCGTTCGCCAAGGTGCGCGTGCAGGTCCACCTGCCAGTCGCACAACTGCAATTGCCAGTGCAGACGCACGCCGTCTTCGGCGCTGCTGCTGTCGAGCAGTTTCCAGTCGAGCAGCCGCGCCCAACCGTGAGACGGCCAGGCATTTTCGCTCGGATGACGGCCATACCACGGCCAGCACACCGGCACACCACCACGAATCGCGCCGACATGCGGCCACTTCGCCGCGCACCACAACCACGGTTTCTGGCCACGAGGCTGAAAGTGCAGCAACTGCGCACCCTGACGACTGAACACCGCCTGACACAGCGGATGATCGATCACCAACACATCGCGCATCTGATAGCGCTCCCAGGCGAATACCGATCGCTCGCGCAGGGATTTGAAGAAGCGTTGTAGCGGATGCTCATGCATGGGCCACGGTCCTGAAAATCATGGGGGTACTCAACAATCCAAAAGCCTTGCCACAGAAAACCCTTTAGCCATAAAAATTCTATAGCCACACATGCGGACGACAAATCATGCGTGCGAGCCTCGCAAAAAAAAGCGGACAGCCTTGGCTGTCCGCAAATATGCGCACATAGAGAGGAGCTTATCGCAGACGCGTTAGAACACCGACTGAATTTTCAGACCGGCAACCAATGCGTTGTCCACTGCATCAACACCGCCCGGGTGGGTGATGTATTGCAGGTTGGGACGCACAGTCAGCCAGTTGGTAACGTGGAAGCCGTAGTTGACCTCGTAGTTGTATTCGGTTTCACGAATAGGCGAGAACACCGGGTTGTCGTAGTCCGAAACACCGTTGGAGGCGTTCAGCAGTTCGGCGTTTTTCTTCACGTCATCGTTGACGTGGATACGCGCCGCACCGATGCCGACGTCATCCTTCGGACGTGCGTCGAACGGGCCTTTGTAGACAAACATCACCGACTGGTAGTTGTCGATGAAGTTGGTGTCCTTGTCGTGGAACGTCGCGTTGGCAGCGATGTTCAGACCGCGTGTTGCGTCGCCGTTGTGGCTGGTGAGTTGCTGTTGCGCAACGAACCAGTAGCCGTGTTTGCTGCTGTGGGTCTTGTAGGCGTCGCGGGTGGTTGCAGCGTCGTTACCGTTGATGTCTTCACGGACATCGGCGGCATCAGCCGTGCTCTTGTAGTAACCCACGCGGTATTCGCCTGGCAGGCTGTTGACCTTCGGCGACCAGACCAACTCAACTGGCAATACGGTACCGGCAGTACCGCTACCGCTGAGTTTGAAGCCGTTGCCGTGTTCCAGTTGCGACGGGTTCTGGTTGTACGCACCGATCTGAGCGTAGAGCTCGTCATTGATGTTGTACTTCACGCGGATCGCGGCCTGGCTGACTGGCCAGTTGTACCAGATGTTGGTTGCCCAGTTACCCACCTGGGAACCGCAGAACGCCAGGTTCTGGAATTCGCACGGGAAGGTGTTGAAGTCTTCGCCTTCACCGAAGTAACCTGCCTTGACGTCGAGTTTGTTGTCGAAGAACTGGTGCTGAATCCACAACTGGGTCAGACGCACCATGTGGCCGCGACCATAGACTTCTTGCGAAGAACTCAAGGTGCCGGCACGCGGATCGCCAACGCGGTCGTTGGAGATGTTCTGACCATTACGGTTGGTCAACTGGATCTTGGCCTGAGTGTTGTCCCAGCCCAGCAGTTTTTGCAGGTCCAGCGCGGCGCCGAGGCCGAACTGGTCGCTGTAACGCGCAGTCTTGTCGTTGTTGTAGCCACCGTGCAGGTTGCCACCGACTTCACCGACGTAGTCCATCTTGATGTCGATACCTTGCTCGATCAGCTTGGTACGCTCGCCACCCCAATCGCCCGTCATCCATTTGGAATCGGAGCTGAAGGCATCCGCAGCCATCGCATTACCGGCCAGCACCAGTGCTGCCGCGGCTGACACTTGGCAGATCAACCGGGCATTGACGTGTTTCTTTTTCATCCCTACATCCTCGTCTTTATTGTTATTAACTGTTTTTATCTAACGCGGTTTACATAAATTGCGGCGGATGACAGGTCATCCACCGCGTGCTCCTTGTGGAATCCGATCCCTGTGGGAGCTGGCTTGCCAGCGATGGCATCGACCCGATTCGACGACGGACCGAGCTGCCTGCATCGCTGGCAAGCCAGCTCCCACATGAACGCATTCCAACATTGATCTGTTTACCGGCCTTTGAACTGTGCGACGTTCGCAGAACGCGCTTCGGTTTGCGTCTGGCCCGCAACGCCCAGTCGCTCGCCTGTCTTGGCATCGAACAGCAATACTTTCGACGGATCGAATTGCAGTGTCAGGGTCTCGCCAACCTGCGGCGCCACGTCCGGTGCCAGACGGCAGCAGACCTTGGTGTCGTTGAGGTTGACGAAGACCAGCGTGTCCGGCCCCGTCGGTTCGGTGACCTGAACCTCAGCCTTGATGCTCGGCAAGCCATTGCCCTCGCCGTTCGCCAGCACGATCTGTTCCGGGCGCAGGCCGAGGATCACTTCGCGATCTTCAAGCCCGGCATCCTGCATGCTCATCGGCAACTCGCAACGCGCCTGGCCGCTATCGAGCAGCGCCAGCAGGCGACCGTCCTTGCGTTGCAGGCGCAGCGGGATGAAGTTCATTGGCGGCGAACCGATGAAGCTCGCTACGAACAGGTTGGCCGGATCGGTGTAGATCTCTTTCGGCGTACCGAACTGCTGAATGATCCCGTCCTTCATTACCGCAACCTTGTCGCCCAGAGTCATCGCTTCGATCTGGTCGTGGGTCACGTAGACCGTGGTGGTCTTCAGGCGCTGGTGCATCAGTTTCATTTCGGTGCGCATCTCGACGCGCAGCTTGGCGTCGAGGTTGGACAGCGGTTCGTCGAACAGATAAATCTTCGGCCGACGAGCCAGCGCGCGACCCATGGCCACACGTTGTTGCTGACCACCGGAGAGTTGGCCCGGCTTGCGATTGAGCAGGTGTTCGATCTGCAACAGCTTGGCCACGCGAGCGACTTCCTCGTCGATGTCTGCCTGTTTCATCTTGCGAATCTTCAGACCGAACTCGATGTTCTCGCGCACGCTCATGGTCGGGTACAGCGCGTAGGACTGGAACACCATGGCGATGTCGCGATCCTTGGGGCTCATGCCGCTGACGTCTTGATCACCGATCATGATCGCGCCGCCGGTAATGGTTTCCAGGCCGGCGATGCAGTTCATCAAGGTCGATTTGCCGCAACCCGACGGGCCGACAAGGATCAGGAACTCACCGTCCTTGATCGACAGTTCGATGTTCTTCAGGGTGTCCGGCAGGCCGGCACCGTAGGTCTTGTTTACGTTGCGAAGTTCGAGCGTTGCCATGATTACCCCTTGACTGCGCCGGCCGTCAGCCCGCGCACGAAATACTTGCCTGCGACCACATAGACCAGCAGGGTCGGCAGCCCGGCGATCATCGCCGCCGCCATATCAACGTTGTATTCCTTGGCCCCGGTGCTGGTGTTGACCAGGTTGTTCAGCGCCACCGTGATCGGTTGCGAATCGCCGCTGGAGAACACCACACCGAACAGGAAGTCGTTCCAGATCTGCGTGAACTGCCAGATCAGGCAGACCATGATGATCGGGGTCGACATCGGCAGAATGATCCGCCGGAAGATCGTGAAGAAACCTGCGCCGTCGAGGCGTGCAGCTTTCACCAGCGCATCGGGAATGCTCACGTAGTAGTTACGGAAGAACAGCGTAGTAAACGCCAGACCGTAAACCACGTGGATGAACACCAAACCGGTAGTGGTGCTCGCCAGGCCCATCTTGCCGAGGGTGAACGAGGCCGGCAGCAGCACGGTCTGGAACGGCAGGAAGCAGCCGAACAGCAGCAGACCGAAGAACAGTTGCGAACCGCGAAAGCGCCACATCGACAGCACATAGCCGTTCAACGCGCCGATGGCGGTGGAGATCAATACTGCCGGAACGGTGATCTTGATCGAGTTCCAGAAATAACCGTCAACCGTAGCCCAGGCCTTGACCCAGCCAATGCCGCTGACCACGGTCGGCCAGCTCAGCAGGTTGCCGGTGCTGATGTCTTCCGGAGTCTTGAAGCTGGTCAACAGCATAACCACCAGCGGAATCAGGTAGAGAAATACAGCGAAGATCAGCACCGCGTAGATCGCGATGCGACTCAGGCTGATCGCAGGTTTGGCAGCGAGACTAGTCATTACGCTTGGTCCTCAGCTCGGAGTACAGGTAAGGCACGATGATCGCGAGGATCGCACCGAGCATCAGAATCGCACTGGCCGAACCCATGCCCATCTGACCGCGACTGAAGGTGAAGGAATACATGAACATCGCTGGCAGGTCGGAGGAATAACCCGGGCCACCGGCGGTCATCGCTGCGACGAGGTCGAAGCTCTTGATCGCGATGTGGGCGAGGATCATCACCGCACTGAAGAACACCGGACGCAGGCTTGGCAGCACCACTTTCCAGTAGATCGTCGGCATGCTCGCGCCGTCGATCTGCGCCGCACGGATGATCGATTGATCAACCCCGCGCAGGCCGGCGAGGAACATCGCCATGATGAAACCCGAGGCTTGCCATACCGCAGCGATCACCAGGCAATACACCACGCGATCCGGGTCGATCAGCCAGTCGAGACGGAAGCCTTCCCAGCCCCAGTCACGCAACAATTTGTCCAGGCCCATGCCCGGGTTGAGCAGCCATTTCCATGCGGTACCGGTCACGATCATCGAGAGCGCCATCGGGTACAGGTAAATGGTGCGGATGAAACCTTCGCGGCGGATTTTCTGGTCGAGGAACACCGCCAGCAGCACGCCGATCACCAGCGTGATGCCGATGAACATGCCACCGAACACCGCGAGGTTCTTGCTCGCCACCCACCAGCGGTCGTTGTCGAACAACCGCGCGTATTGCGCCAGTCCGGCCCACTTGTAGGTCGGCAGGAACGTCGAGGTAGTGAACGACAGAACGAACGTCCACAGGATGTAGCCATAGAAGCCCACCAGAACGATGAACATGCTCGGCGCCAGCACCAGTTTCGGTAGCCAGCGCTGCAGTGCATCGAACGGCGAGGCCTTGCTGAACACAGCAACAGAACTCATGGGGAAATCCAGTACAGGGGAAAAGGACTACTTTTGAAATACTTCCCCTGTAGGAGTGAGCCTGCTCGCGATAGCGGTGTGTCAGTCAGCCAATCATTGACTGAGAGATTGCAATCGCGAGCAGGCTCGCTCCTACAGGTCCAAGCATTACTTGGACGACTTGATCGCAGCGCCAAGTTTCTTGGCGGTGTCGGCCGGGTCGGCTTTCGGGTCGTTGATGTAGTTGGTCACGACATCAAAGAACGCGCCCTGCACGGCGAGCGTGGTCGCCATGTTGTGCGCCATGCTTGGCTGCAGGCCGCCGCTTTTCGCGTCAGCCAGGAAGTCCTTGGCAGCGGTCTGGGCGCAGGAGTCGAAGCCGAGCTTCTCCATGTTGTTCAACATGTCGATGCGAACCGGGATCGAGCCTTTGTTGATGCTGAAGACTTTCTGGAAGTTTTCACCCAGCACGACTTTGGCGATGTCCTTCTGACCGGCAGCAGTGCCCGCGTCTTTCTGCTTGAACACGGCCAGCGAGTCGATGTTGTAGGTGAACGCCTTGTCGGTGCCCGGGAACGCTACGCACTCGTAGTCCTTGCCGGCGATTTTCTTGGCAGCGGTCCATTCGGACTTGGCCCAGTCACCCATGATCTGCATGCCGGCCTTGCCGTTGATGACCTTGGCTGCTTCGAGGTTCCAGTCCTGGCCCTTGCCGTCGGCGTCCATGTAGGTCGCGACTTTCTTCAGCTCGGTCAGCGCCTTGACCATTTCCGGACCGGTCAGGGTAGCGTTGTCCAGATCGACCAGGGCTTTCTTGTAGCCATCGACACCCATCACCGACAGCACGACCGCTTCAAATACGGTGCTGTCCTGCCAAGGCTGGCCACCGTGGGCGAGCGGAATGAAGCCCGCAGCCTTGAGCTTGTCGCCCGCTGCGTAGAATTCTTCGAGGGTGGTTGGATTCTTGGTGATACCGGCTTTCTTGAAGACTTCCGGGTTGATCCACAGCCAGTTCACACGGTGAATGTTCACCGGCACTGCCACGTAATCACCTTCGTACTTCACGGTATCGGAGACTTTCTTGTCGAGCAGGCTGTCCCACTTCTCTTCTTTGGCGACGTCTTTCAGAACGTCGGTGTCGAGCAGGCCAGTGGATGCCCATTCCTGGATGTCCGGGCCCTTGATCTGGGCGACGCCAGGAGGGTTGCCAGCAACAGCGCGGCTTTTCAGCACGGTCATGGCAGTCGAACCGCCACCACCGGCGACAGCGCCGTCTTTCCAGGTGAAACCGTCTTTTTCGACTTGGGCCTTGAGTACATCAACGGCAGCTTTTTCGCCACCGGACGTCCACCAGTGCACGACTTCAACCGAACCTTTGGATTCGGCAGCGGAAACACTGAGGGGCAGAATTGCGAGCGGGAACAGGGAGGCGACAGAAATGACAGTAGCGAGGCGAGAAATCGCATTCATCTGAGATGTACCTTTCTTGTTGTTATGCATGCAAGTCTGGTGCTTGCGCTGCACAGGAGTTTAAACAGGGCGTTTCCCCTCGCAGGTAACGAAGGGACGCGCAAATGTCACCACATGGTTACACAGGAGCGCTCTGGGACAAGTGCGCCAAGGCAGTCGCCATACTGGGTGACAAGGGTAGACGAGGAATCAGCACCGCTTGCCAGGCGTGATACAGGTCCGGTTTGCCCGCCCAGATATCGGCACTTGGGCGGTTTTGCGGGTCGAGTTCGTGATGCCAGCTGCCATCGCAGCGATCAATGAAATACGTTTCGCAGAATTCCCAGAACAGTCGGTACCAGGTCTCGTATTGCTCTTCCCCGGTACGTTTGAGCAAGGCACTCGCAGCCGCGCTGGCTTCGGCGTGCGTCCAGTGCAGGCGATGGCGCACCACCGCTTTGTTACCCCAATCGAGGGTGTAGACGATGCCCGGCGCACCATCGACGTCCCAGCCGTGACGGCAATTGTGTTCGAAGAGTTTTTGCGCATCGGTTGCCAGCCAGCCGGGCGTCAGCATGCCCGCCTGGACTCGCGCCGCTTCGAGGTGCAGCAACAGCCGCGCCCATTCGAAACCGTGGCCCGGCGTAGTGCCGTAAGGACGGAAGCCGTCGGCGGGATTGTCGTGGTTGTATTCGCGCAGCGGCTGCCAGTCGCGGTCGAAGTGCTCGATCACCAGATAATCATTGGCGGCGGCATGCTTATGGATCACCCGCTCGACGATGCGCTGGGCGCGGATCAGCCAGCGTGGGTCTTCGGTGACATCGGCGAGGGCGAGGAAGGCTTCAGTCGCGTGCATGTTGCTGTTGGCACCGCGATAGGCTTCCTCTTCGCTCCAGTCGCGATTGAAGAATTCACGCATGGCGCCCTCTTCTTCGCTCCAGAACCAAGTGTCGATGATGTCGATAGCGTCATCGAGCAAGGCTTGTGCGCCGGGACGCTTGGCGACCACCGCCGAACTTGCGGCGAGAGCGACGAACGCATGCAGATAGGCGTTCTTACCGGTATTGCCATCGCGGTGTTCAGCGACCGCGAACCAGCCGCCGTGCACCGCATCACGTAGCGGCCCGCGCAGGGCCGCGATGCCGTGATCGACCAGTTCGGCGAACCCCGGCAGGCCCTGAATATGGGCCATGGCGAAGCTGTGGGTCATGCGGGCGGTGTTCATGGTTTCGGCCTGGGCGTTCGCCGGCAACTGGCCGCGTTCGTCGAGATTGCCGAAACCTTGGGCAAGCTTTGAAGCCTTGGCGAACGCCAGCAGGCGCAGGCCTTCGTCGGCGAGCCATTGCTGATGGGCAGGGGCGTTCAGCCAACTGCTGAAGCCTGGGTGAAAGGTGTCCATGGGTGACCCTTTTTTGTTGTTATGACTGCGGGAGAGTCTAAACAACGGGTCGAGTCGGGCTTGTAACGAAGGGGGCGGGTTTTGTCACCGGTCAGTGACAAAATAGAATCAAAAGATCGCAGCCTCCGGCAGCTCCTACAGGGAAATGCATTCCAAATGTAGGAGTTGCCGAAGGCTGCGATCTTTTGATCTTCAATCGACTGAACGCGGTAGTTGCAGGGTCACTCGCAAGCCGCCGTCCCGCAGATTCTGCAATGTCACCTCACCGCCATGGCTGTGGGCGATGTTGCGTGCAATCCCGAGACCCAGCCCATAACCCTGCTGCTGACCGGCCAAGCGGAAGTGCGGTTCGAACACCTGCTCCAGCCGCTGTTCCGGCACTCCCGGCCCCTCATCGTCAACGTGCAGGACAAACGCACTTTCATCGTCATCGATGTGCAAATGCGCGTTCTGCCCGTACTTCAATGCGTTATCGATCAGATTGCCGATACAACGCTTCAACGCCAGAGGCTTGCCCGAATACGCCGCCAGCGCCCGCCCCTGCTGGGTCACGCGGCCATTGCCGTTCGGCGCCAGGTAAGGCTCGACCAGACAATCCAGCACATGATTGAGATCCACCGGCTCGATGTTCTCGTGAATGTCAGTGTCTTTCACGCACTGCAACGCGCCTTTGACCAGCAGTTCCAGTTCATCCAGATCACGGCCAAACTTGGCTTGCAGGGTTTCGTCTTCGAGCAATTCGACCCGCAGACGCAAGCGCGTGATCGGCGTACGCAG
Organism: Pseudomonas sp. NPDC087346; assembly: GCF_044744235.1. Classification (NCBI taxonomy): domain Bacteria; kingdom Pseudomonadati; phylum Pseudomonadota; class Gammaproteobacteria; order Pseudomonadales; family Pseudomonadaceae; genus Pseudomonas; species Pseudomonas sp. NPDC087346. The sequence continues at coordinate 57,600 of NZ_JBIUXX010000022.1, read as the reverse complement.
GTCGTGGGAAATCGCGCTGAACAACTGGCTGCGCTCGGTCAGGTAACGGCTGATGCGCTCGCGCATGCTGTTGAACGCACGCCCGACCTCGACCACCTCACTGCCGCCACCCTCGGCCACTGGTTCGACGTCAGCACCCAGCGACATATCCCGCGCTGCACGGGCCAGACGCTTGAGCGGCCGGCTCTGCCAGTGCACCAACAAGCCGATGAACAGCAGCAGAAAACCGCTGGTGAGGACGATGAACCACACCTGTTGCGCCGGCAGGCCCTGCTCTTCAAGACTGGTGTATGGCTCAGGCAACAGCGAGGCGATGTACAGCCATTCGCCCGGCGCCATTTGAATCTGCGTGACCAGTACCGGCGGGTTCACCGGCTCCAGCGTCAGCGCGTAATGCGCCCACGAACGTGGCAGTTCATCGAGCTTCAGCCCGGCGTTGAAAATCCGCAGATCCTCGGGACTGACGAAAGTCACCGAGATATCGGTGTCATGGCCCAGCGACTGACGCAGCACTTCATCCACTGCCTGCATCACCGCCGCTTTACGCGGCGTAACCGGTAGCACGTCCATGCCCAGCGGTTTGTCGTTGAGCGTCACGACGAAACGCGTGCCACCCATGCTGCGCAACTGGTCGAGCACCAATGGACGATAAGCGACCGGCAACGAACGAAAATAGCTGACGCTGGCGGTCATCGAATGCGCAAGGCTGCGGGCGCTGGTGACCAGCCCTTCGAGCTGGGTGGCACGCAGTTGCGAGACCCAGATCACGCTCGACAGCGTCTGTGCGAACAGCACCGCCAGCAGAGTCAGCAGCAGCATTCGCCCGAGCAGCGAGCGCGGCACCGGTACTTTGGCGGCGAACTTGCGCAGCGACTCAGTGACCATTGCCGGCAACCACACTGGCTGCCAGTTGGTAGCCGCTGCCACGCACGGTACGGATCAGCCGTGGCGGCTTTTCCGTGTCGCGCAGGCGTTGGCGCAAGCGGCTGACCGCCATGTCGACGATACGATCAAGCGGCATCAGGTCACGCCCGCGAGTAGCGTTGCCGATGGTGTCGCGGTCGAGGATTTCCTGCGGATGATCGAGGAACAGTTTGAGCAAAGCAAAGTCGGCGCCGGACAGAATCACTTCCTCGCCGTCGGTGTGGAACAGCCGATGACTGACCATGTCCAGCCGCCACTCATCGAAGGCCAGCACTTCGCTGCCGCTACGCTCCTGACCGAATTGCGCACGACGCAGCAACGCCTTGATCCGCGCTTGCAGTTCACGCGGGCTGAAGGGTTTGCCGAGGTAATCGTCGGCACCGAGTTCCAGACCAATCACGCGGTCGGCCTCGTCGGAACTGGCGGTGAGCATGATGATCGGCACCTGCGCCTGGCGCGGATGCTGGCGCACCCAGCGGCACAGACTGAAGCCGTCTTCGTCGGGAAGCATCACATCGAGGATCACCAGATCGCTCGGCGCATCGTTCAGCGCCTGACGGAAACTGGCGCCATCGGCCGTGGCCCGTACCTGAAAACCCGCGCGGGTCAGGTAGGTCTCCAGCAACTCGCGTATCTCCTGGTCGTCATCGACCAACAAAATCGACTTGTTGATTGAGCTCACTTCGAAGGCGTCCTTGTTGTTGGAATTGGGGCGGATTATGCCTGATGAACCTTGGGTCTTTGTTGTCTGTTCTGGCCTCATCGCTGGCAAGCCAGCTCCCACAGGTTTTGTGAACTACATAGATCCTGTGGGAGCCTGGCTTGCCAGCGATGCAGACGACTCGGTATCAAGCCTGTTCGAGGGCTACACCGGCCCCCACAAGCCCGGAATACGGCGCTGTCACCAGCCACACCGGAATCCCCTTGAAGTAATCGCTCATGCAGCCCTTGTCGGCAAAGCTGCGGGCGAAACCGCTTTCGAGGAAGAAATCGGCGAACCGTGGAATCACCCCACCGACGATAAACACCCCGCCGCGCCCGCCAGTGGTCAGCACGTTATTGCCGGCCACGCGGCCGAGCCAGCAGCAGAACTGCTCAAGCACTTCCAGGGCAATCGGATCACCCGCAAGCCCGGCGGCGGTAATCGCTTCCGGCGTGTCGAGCTTCGGTTCATGGCCATCGACCGCGCAGATCGCCCGGTAAACCCGGGGCAAGCCACCGCCGCTCAGCGCAGTTTCAGCGCTGACGTGGCCAATCTCGTTGTGGATGTGCTGCCAGAGCTGGGTTTCACGCGGGCTGCTCAGCGGCAGATCGACGTGACCGCCCTCCCCCGGCAACGCAGCAAAACGACCTTCGCCCAAGTCCAGCAAGGTACCGACACCAAGACCAGTGCCCGGGCCGATCACCACTGCCGGACGCAACGGTTCCGGTGTGCCTTCGCAGACCACGCGGAATTCGCCGGGCTGCAAACGGGTCATGCCCAGCGCCATCGCCGAGAAATCGTTGACCAGCAACAACTGCTCGACCTGCAAGGTCTGGCAGAACGCCTTGCGGCTCAGGCGCCAGTGGTTGTTGGTGAACTTGAAAATATCGCCGCTGACCGGACCGGCCACCGACAGACACACCGAACCAATCGAACCCGGCGCCAGACCGAGCCCGCTCAGATACAGGCTGATCGCCTCTTCCGGGCTGGCGTGGTCGGCCGTGGCCAACACCTGAACCGATTCCAGTTGCTGATCTTTCCACAACGCGAATCGTGCGTTGGTGCCTCCGATGTCACCGACCAAAGCCAGTTTCAATTAAGCGTCTCCAGGGCAGAAGTGAAGGCGCTGGCGCCCTGCTCCGCCGAGCTGAAGGCCATGCGCATAAAGCCGAACAGCTCGCGCCCGCTGCCGATGTTATTGGCCAGCAGACCCTTGGCAGGTTCGCGTGCTGCAAATTCTTCGGCGTCCACCTTAAGCTCCAGGGTGCCTTTGACGCCATCGACGCGGATGATATCGCCCTCTTGCACCCGCGCCAAAGCGCCGCCGACATAAGCTTCAGGGCTGACATGGATCGCCGCCGGAATTTTCCCCGAGGCGCCGGACATGCGGCCGTCGGTGACCAGCGCAACTTTGAAGCCGCGATCCTGCAATACGCCAAGGAACGGCGTCATCTTGTGCAGCTCGGGCATGCCGTTGGAACGCGGGCCCTGGAAGCGCATCACCGCGACAAAGTCTTTTTCCAGCAGACCGGCCTTGAACGCATCGGCCAGATCCTGTTGGTCCTGGAACACCATGGCCGGTGCTTCGACGATCTGATTTTCCAACGCCACAGCGGACACCTTCATCACGCCGCGACCGAGATTGCCTTCCATCACGCGCAGACCACCCTCCGGCGAGAACGCACGGGCGACTGGACGCAGGATGTTTTCGTCGAGGCTTTCAATCGGGCCTTCACGCCACACCAACTCACCGTTATCGAGGAACGGTTCCTTGGTGTACTTGCTCAAGCCGTGGCCGAGCACGGTATTGACGTCTTCGTGCAACAGGCCGGCTTCGAGCAGTTCGCGGATCAGGAACGACATGCCGCCCGCTGCCTGGAAGTGGTTGATGTCAGCCTTGCCGTTCGGGTAGACGTGGCTGAGGGTAGGCACGACTTCGGAGAGGTCGGCCATGTCCTGCCAGGTCAGTTGAATGCCTGCCGCCATGGCGATGGCCGGCATGTGCAGGGTGTGGTTGGTCGAGCCGCCGGTGGCGTGCAGCGCCACAATCGAGTTGACCAGCGATTTCTCGTCGACGATTTCGCCGATCGGCATGAAGTTGCCATTCTGTTTGGTCAGGCGCGTGACCTGATGCGCCGCTTCGCGGGTCAGGGCATCACGCAGCGGCGTGTTCGGGTTGACGAAAGACGCGCCCGGCAAGTGCAGGCCCATGACTTCCATCAGCAACTGATTGGTGTTGGCGGTGCCGTAGAAAGTGCAAGTGCCCGGGCTGTGGTAGGACTTCATCTCCGATTCCAGCAGCTCTTCGCGCGTCGCCTTGCCTTCGGCGTACTTCTGCCGTACGTCGGCTTTTTCCTTGTTGGAAATCCCCGAGACCATCGGCCCGCCCGGAACGAAGATCGTCGGCAGATGGCCGAAACGCAGCGAACCCATCATCAGGCCCGGGACGATCTTGTCGCATATGCCGAGCATCAGCGCGCCGTCGAACATGTTGTGGGACAACGCCACCGCCGTGGACAGCGCGATCACTTCGCGGCTTGGCAGGCTCAGTTCCATGCCCGGCTCGCCCTGGGTCACGCCATCGCACATCGCCGGGGTGCCGCCAGCGAACTGGCCGACCGAGCCGATTTCGCGCAGGGCATTCTTGATCTGTTCGGGAAACACTTCGTACGGCTGATGCGCCGAGAGCATGTCGTTATAGGAAGAAACAATGGCGATGTTCGCCGAGTTCATCATCCGCAGGCTGTGCTTGTCTTCGCTGCCGCAACCGGCCACGCCATGGGCGAAGTTGGCGCATTGCAGCTTGCCGCGCATCGGCCCGTCAGTGGCGGCACCGCGAATCAGTGCAAGGTAAGCCTGACGCGTGGCGCGGCTGCGGGCGATAAGCCGTTCGGTGACCTCAAGAACGCGGGGATGCATGTGTAGAACTCCAGGCTAACGGATGTGGCGACCTGATTGTCTATGCTGATCAAACGCCGTTGTTGTTGGAATGACAGACGGTTTTTTTGACCATTCGGACCAGTTGATTCAGGTCACTCGTTGTAGATAAAACAAAATATTGCCACTAAAAAGGCTTGTTTTCTATTTTTATGCGAATAATCTTGTAATTCCAACAACAAAACGACGGCGGCGCTGTTCCATGACTCTTCGAATCGCAATCAATGGTTTTGGCCGCATCGGCCGTAATGTCCTACGTGCACTGTATACCCAAGGCTATCGACAGGATTTGCAGATCGTCGCCATCAATGATCTGGGCGACAGCTCGATCAATGCTCATCTGCTCAAATACGACACCGTTCACGGCACGTTCGACGCGCAAGTCGAGCATGACAACGAGAGCCTGACGGTCAATGGCGACCGCATCGCAGTCAGCGCCATTCGCAACCCGGCCGACCTGCCGTGGGCCGCCGAAAAAATCGATGTGGTATTCGAATGCACCGGTCTGTTTACCGACCGTGCCAAAGCCGCCGCGCATATTACTGCCGGCGCACGCAAAGTGATCATCTCGGCCCCGGCCAAAGGCGCCGACGCCACCGTCGTTTATGGGGTGAACCACGACATTCTGCGCCAGTCGCACCAGATCATCTCCAACGCTTCGTGCACCACCAACTGCCTGGCGCCGGTGGCGCAGGTGCTGCACCGCGAACTGGGGATCGAAAGCGGTCTGATGACCACCATTCACGCCTACACCAACGACCAGAACCTGACCGACGTCTATCACACCGACCCGTACCGCGCCCGTTCGGCCACGCAGAACATGATCCCGAGCAAGACCGGTGCTGCCGAAGCCGTTGGTCTGGTGCTGCCGGAACTGGCGGGCAAACTGACCGGCATGGCCGTGCGCGTACCGGTGATCAATGTGTCGCTGGTGGACTTGACCGTTCAATTGAAGCGCGAAGCTTCGGCGGATGAGGTCAATGCTCTGCTCAAGGCTGCGAGCCAGCATTCGAAAATTCTGGGTTACAACACGTTGCCGCTGGTTTCGAGTGACTTCAACCACAATCCGCTGTCGTCGATTTTCGACGCCAACCACACCAAATCCACCGGCAAACTGCTGAAAGTGCTGGCTTGGTACGACAACGAGTGGGGCTTCTCCAACCGTATGCTCGATAACTGCCTGGCGCTGTGTAACGCTGAGTAAAGAAAGACATTTGTATCCATGTGGGAGCCAGCCTGCTGGCGATAGCGGTTTTATCTACACCAATTAGGGTGACTGATAGATTGCTATCGCCAGCAGGCTGGCTCCCACTGTGAGTTAGCGTTCTAGATGGCACCAAAGGAAACAGGTGGGAAGAAGAGGGAAGAAACTGGAAAACGCAGGAAAGGCGCGGGCTTCAGAGAAGGTTTAGCGAAAAAGCAGGGCCAAAGACGCGCACGGGGGAAATTGAGCCAATTTCCCCCGTTTTAGTAGAACGACCATTTTTCAAGCGGCACGTTTGGCACTAGATCATCCAGCCCCCAGCCCACACCACCCGCCCAATGATCTGGAGTGAATCCAAGCGATCCTGCGGAACAGTAATCATCTTGTAAGCAGGATTGGCACTGATCACCAGGATACTGCCGTCAAACTCTCGCTGTAGGCGCTTCGCATAAAGCAGGTCGTCAATCCTGATCACGTAGAAGGCCTCTCCCTGGAGGACATTTCTACTGAGGTCGACCATCACGGTATCGCCGTCACTCAGAATAGGCTCGTTTGAGTCTCCATCAACGCGCACAGCCGCCAGTTCCGCCGGATTGAGCCCTTTCCGCCGAAGACTGTACTTGGTGAAGGCCAGCATGGTCAGAACCTTCACACCCTCGTTCCACGCACCATGCCCCTGGCTAACTCTCGCATCGTAGAGAGGAATATAGGCGTAGCTATCATCCTGAGCCCCAGCCTGCGCGCCAGTCGGCACCATCTCTCCTTCGCCAGTCGCAAGCCATCCGATATTTGCCTGTGCAGCCTGTGCAATCGCCACAAGCCGAGAAACCTTCGGCTCGCTGTCGCCCGTCAGATAGGACTCCAGCGTGCTACGCGGAATGCCCGTACGTCGCGAGAGCTCTTCCCCATTGCCCACCGCACTAGCGCAGGCCCGGATTCGCTCCGATAGGCCTTTTGCGTATTTCTCGATCTCGCTGTCTGGCATTTCGTTTTCCTAGACCGAGAAAGCGAAATGCCATTTATCGGCAAAACGAAATTTCGCTTTCTGAAAAAAACCATAAAAAACAAATAGATAGCCGAATTTGACCAACAACCACACGAAAAACCGAAACGAAATCTTCGGTTTTCTGTTGATGATCTAGCTGAAAACGGCTAGCTTATTCACAAGGGAACGTTAGAACCCCTTAAAAACCACTATTTCAAGTGGCACCGGAACCCAAAAAATGACGACAGATAACGAAATTCCGAAAGACCCCGCGATGCGTTGGGAGTGGATCAAGTTCCAACTTCGTACTCACGGTACATCGCTATCCGACCTGGCTCGCAAGCTTGAGGTTGAAAGGAATGCACTTCACAACGTGAAGCGCTTGCCTTACCCAAGGATGGAGTCAGCAATCGCAAGGGCTCTTGGCATGAAGCCTTATCAGATCTGGCCAGACCGCTGGGCCGAGGATGGGACGCCTCTACGCCGATCAAGTCGCACCGATTCGGCTTCGGAAAATGACTAGAAGTCTAACGCTTTATTACCAAGAACACATCACAGGCATGACTCATGACTAAATCACTTGGCTGGTACACCGCGCAGGAACTCGCGGGATTGCCGGGGATGCCTAAAACAACTCGGGCAATCCAGATTCGGGCCAAGGCCGATTGGCAAGGTCGCAAGCGTGATGGCTCAAAGGCTGTGGAGTATCCAATAGCCATTTTCCCGGCCGAAACCCAAGCCGCTCTGTTGGAGAAAGCTGTTTCCGCTCCAGTTGAAGTAAGTACCTCCGTTGCCCCCATTGAAGGCGAGCAATCCCCGTCGCTTGGCACAGCAGGACTCAATGACAAGCAGCGTCAGGTAATGGCCGCACGCTTGGCATTTTGTCGGGAAATTGAGCGAATGATGGGAGCCGTATCACAGCGTGCAGCCATAGAAGCGCTTATCCAGAGTGCGAAGGCGGGAACACTTTCTACATACCTGATGAATCGTATAGAGGTCGCAAACGATCGTCTGACGGGTGATCGAGGATTGTCCGAGCGCACGCTAAAGCGCTGGCTTTCTACATGGCGAACGGCTGGACGGGATGAAGGGTCTTTGGCTCCACTGCGCCAACGGGCAAATCTTGGGATGCCCGACTGGCTACCAGCATTCCTCCGTTGCTATCAGCGCCCGACAAAACCGTCCATGGCAGCCAGTTACGCGGAGTTTGCTGCCAGCTTCACCGGCACTCCCCCAAGCATTCATGCAGTTCAGCGCATGCTGAAAAAACTGTCGCCCGAAGCTTTAAACCGAGGGCGCATGAGTCCTCAAGAACTCAAGTCGCTGCAACCGTTTCGCCGCCGGTCAACAAAGAATCTTTATCCCGGTGACGTGTACACAGCTGACGGCCACAAATTTGACGCTGAGGTCATCAACCCGATTACGGGCAAGCCCTATCGCCCTGAAATTACGACGGTGTTGGACGTCGCAACTCGCAAAGTTGTTGGTGTCTCGGTCGGCGAATCCGAATCCGCATTTGGGGTTTTGGATGCCCTAAGGGATGCCGTTCGCGATTGCATGTTCAATATTTTCTATGTGGACAACGGCTCAGGTTTCGACAACGACACCGTGCGCGAAGTCGTAGACCGCTTGGGCGGCACAATGACCCACTCGCTGCCCTACAACAGTCAGGCTCGGGGGCTCTCTGAGCGCGGGCATCAGACCATTTGGGTGCGTTCAGCCAAGAAACTGACCAGCTACATCGGGGCTGACATGGATAAGCATGCGGGTACTCGCATACATCGCATAGGCCGGAAGGAGCTGCGCGAAACCGGGAAAAGCCGTGTCTTGCCCACGTTCGGCGAATTCATGTCTGGCGTTGAATACGAAATCGCGACCTACAACAGCACACCCCATCGCGGTCTTCCAAAGTTTCGCGATCCAGAAAATGGCGTCATGCGGCATATGACCCCGAATGAGGCATGGCAATCCGCAATTGACGAAGGTTGGGAAGCCATGACCGCGTCCGATTCACTTGTTGATTCGCTCATGCGTCCGCAGACCCTTCGCAGGACTCGGCGTGGTGAGATCGCATGGGCAGGCAACACATATTTTTCGACTGATCTAACGGCCTTGCACGACCAAGAAATACGTATTGCCTACGACGTTAGAGATGCTAGCCAGGTCTGGGCATACACGTTAGACGGAGAACTGATCGGTGCCGCCAAACTCGATGGAAACAGCACGGATTACATGCCTCGAACCATGCTCGAGATGGCCCGCGAGAAGAGACAGCAAGGCCAATTCAAACGAGCAGTAGACAAGGTGGAAACGCTAACAGGTCACCGCGTTGAAATGATCGCACCTACGACGGCACCGTCCGCAAACCTTTCGGTGGAAGCACTGGAAGCGGCGAGAGATTACGCGAAGGCGTTAGAGCAACAACGTCCGAAATTTGAAATTCCGGGCGACGACGTAGCGCGATACAGACTTTGGATTCGATTGGATCAGAGAAAAACGACGGGGGAAGAGCTGACCCCAGAAGAAGCCAGGTGGCATGAGCGTTACCCAAACCACCCGGATTTCACAGCGATGCAAGAAGTATTTCAACAACACGCGGGATAACAACACCCCGCCTAAAGGAAGTCGGCGTGTTGCAGCACGCCAGACTAGATAGGAGAAGCACAGTGAGTGTAACCAAGATTGTACCTTTGACAAATGTCGGCTTGTTGTCCGGCGCGATGAAGCGCGCTCAGGCGAGACCTGTAGGTCTTCCGGGACTCGTAGCCATGTACGGCCCAAGCGGTTACGGCAAGAGCGCAGCAGCGGCCTTCGCGGCCAATCAGCATCGTTGTTATTACACCGAATGCCGGGATACCTGGAGCAAAAAAGCATTTTTGCTCGCCATCCTTCGCGACATGAGCATTCTGCCGGGACGTACCCTTTCCGAGATGGTGGATCAGATCGCAATTCAGCTGTCGGCGTCACGGCGCCCGCTGATTGTCGACGATGTGCAATACCTGCTCGACAAGGCAGCAGCTAACGTGTTGACCGACATCTACAACGCAAGCGAAGGGACAATTGTCCTGATTGGTGAAGAGCGTGTCCCATCATCTTTACAGCGCCTGGAGCGCTTGCATAACCGTGTGCTGGAGTGGGTGCCAGCGCAACCTGCAACCCTTGAGGACGTCCGCCAGCTTGCAGGTGAAAGCTACCCAGAACTTAAGTTCAGTGATGATCTTTTGGAAGATCTAACCCGAGTGACCAAGGGCTGCTTGCGCCGAATCGCGGTCAACCTTTACCGAGTTCAGTCTGAGGCATCAGCAATGATGCTCGATTATGTCGATATGGCGGCATGGGGAACAAAGTCTTGGTTCACTGGCGAAGCGCCAAGCCGGAGGACTCGCTAATGGCTGGTCGCACACCTCATTTGCTGGTTACCGGCACTAAAGAACCTCGGCAACGTATGTGGGAATCCATCCGCCTGCTTCGCCCTGGCTTCTCGATTAACGACATCGCACGTCGTAGCGGTCAACAACCGAACGACATCAGTCGGTATTTCCAGGCCTTAACCAAGGCCGGAATCATCAAGTTGATCGAATGCCCGAAAGGGAAAGAGGGCCGGGTTTTTGCTCTGGTTAGCGATGAAGGTGCGGAGCATCCGCGCCTCAATAGCAAAGGCCAGCGCACGTATGCCCATCTGGCGACGGAGAACATATGGCGAACTTTGCGAATTTTGAACGGAAACCTGACTGTTGAAGATGTAGCGCAGACGGCGTCCACCGGAGGCGTCGTCCTGACGCCTATCAAAGTGCGTCAGTACATGAATGCACTTGCAGAAGCTGGCTATCTCGAAAAAACCGAGAACGGTGTGCACACGCAAGACACCTACAGGCTGATCAGTGCGAAAAACACAGGGCCTCGCCCGCCTGAAATTCGACAGCTGGATTCTCTCCAGGTGTACGACCCCAACCTGAGCAAATTGGTATTCGCCGAGACAACCGGCACCGCTGGTGCTGATCGCAGCCTTGTCGAGCCGGGGATTGCATTGCTACGCACCCGCGATCTGCTCGCTGAATGGCTTGAGTTGGCGAATAACAACAAAGGGCCTATCACGCTTCCCGCAGATCTAACACAACGCACGCGTCTGGAACTGGCTACACCGGGAGAATCGGGAGGCCTGCAATGACCGCCGTAAATCTTTCGAATTGGGGAGATGAGCCGCCGCTATTCATTCGCCTGCTGGCCACCGAAGTTCGGGCGACCGACCGAGGGAAGGCAGCAGCTCGTATCGGCATGAGCCGCACGGCAGTCAGCTTGATTCTGGCAAACAAGTATCCAAGCCCAAGCACGGGAGGCGTTGAACGACGCGTAATGAACGTGCTTGGCCGGATCGATTGTCCTGCTGTCAGCGAAACAGTGACTGTGGAGCAATGCCAAAGCTACCGCGACCGACCGCCACCAACCCACAACCCGCAAGCGATGCAGCATTGGCGAGCCTGCCAGCACTGCCCTCTGAACCCAAACTGCAAAGGTGATGGCTATGCAACTGTCCACTAATCCAGCGATTCAGATCTATGTGAAAGGCTCCAGCATGATCCAGCTGCACTTCGCTGGCCGGTGTGTTGGGTTTGCGGTGTCGTATCGCTCCGCTGGATTTGAAGCGGATCGGCTGAACCATCTGCTTTCGTCCCTGCAACAGCATGGGCGTAAGGGGCCAGTAGATGCGACTACTGGCATTTCGTTCGGTTCTGATGCGTTGGAAGTTTCTGGCTCTTACGTGACGGGGTTCGCATCAGAGGTCTGGGTTGTTGAGGCTGGCGATGGCACACCTGTCCGCTCTTTTCCCTCTCAGAAGCTCGCAGAAAGTTTCCGTGATGCCCTTGATGATTATGACCGGGCGCTGCCACCCAGCGGTGAAAACGGTGAATGGACAGATACGCAAATCGAATGGTTCCGCAACCATCCGGCGCCAATTGCATCAGCATGCGGTGGTTCGTTTCAGGTTCGTAAACAGGGGGTGCACTGATGCGCACTCGTTGCCCGAACTGCGGAACCACCCTTTCGCTTGACGCGCTCATCGCACACGACGGCGCACGTGAGGCACTCGGTATCGCTTTCAAAATGTCCGGCCCTGTTGGTCATGCCTTGGTTCGCTACCTCGGTTTGTTCCGTCCAGAGACCCGCGAACTAACCATGGATCGTGTTGCAAAGCTTCTCGGTGAGCTGCTTCCTGACCTTCAGACCCAACGCATTGAGCGCAGCGGTCAGGCATTCGAAGCGCCGCCAGAGTGTTGGCTGTGGGCCATTGACCAGACCTTGACTGCTCGTGAGTCGGGACGCTTGGCAACGCCACTTAAGGGGCATGGCTGGCTGTACCAGGTCATGTCGCAATATCAACCATCAACAGCCGGTAACGCGGCAGTTTTGGTACCAGAAAGCCGGAACTTGCCATTGCGGCCACGTCAGCCGAGCCAAACGGCTTCGGCGATCAATGCGCTGGAGGAATGGGCAAGTGAATGACGCATGGCTTAGGCGAGAAATCGCCAAGGGCGTAGCTGGTCTTCTCGCCTTGCGCTTGGACGGCGCACCAGCAGCGGACTCGGCCACGAAAACAGCGGAAATCTGGTTGGTTGCTATGACCAAGGGCCGGGACTGGAACGAAGGAAAGGACGCAGGACGCATTCGCAAAGCATTCGAAACATTGTTTGCGACCTGTGAGCGCTGGCCCGCTCCAGCTCAGTTGCTGCGTGAACTTCAAACTCGCCCGCCAGAGCTTCGACTACCGAAACCACGGCGCACAGATAAGCAGATCAAGACCGGGAACGCGGCGCTAGACCATCTCGTGGCAACCATGAAAGGCAGGGCTCATACGAACTCTGCCCTGAAAACAAACAAGCAATTTGAATACTCAAGAAGGCAGGCCATGGCATCCACATTGGAGATGCAAAACGAGGCCCCACAACCAACATTTATGGAAGAACAAATCTGATGAACAACATCCCAGAAGGTTTTCGCCAGGACGCCAAAGGTCATCTGGTTCCTGAAGTACTGATCAAGCCGATTGATCTGGCTCGCGACGAACTGGTCAGCGAACTTGTAGGACGCGCGAAAGCGGTGTCCGCACAGCTCGGGCAGTTCAAGGCCTCGGCATTCGGCGACATCAAGGCATTCATTGAAATGTCTGCTGAGCAGTACAAGACAACGATTGGCGGCAAGAAAGGAAACGTCACTCTTCTGTCATTCGACGGTCGCTTCAAGATCGTCCACGCCGTACAGGACTCGATCAAGTTTGACGAGCGCCTGCAAGCGGCTCGCGTTTTGATTGATGAGTGCGCGGCCGAGTGGACACAGGACGCCCGAAGCGAAGTGCGTGTCCTGGTCAATGAGGCGTTCCGTGCCGACAGAGCGGGAGAGATCAGCACCGGGCGCGTGCTGGCCCTACGCAGGTTGGATATTCAGGACTCGCGATGGCAACGAGCGATGCAAGCCATCAGTGACGCTGTTCAAGTGGTTGGTTCCAAGAGCTACATCCGTGTGTATGAGCGTATTGGGGACTCAGATCAGTACGCATCCATCCCTTTGGATATCGCAAGCATCTTCGTCCAGGACGTTACGTCCTCGACGCTGCATTGATCTGCGATCAGCTCTGACAACACACCGACCACAACTGAACAAACGCGAGAACAAATCGAATGGCCAAGTTCCAAATCACAATCGAAGACAGCACCGATGGCGTGTCCATCACCGTAGATAACGCAAGCAAAATGAATGGCAGTGACGCAGGTCGCATCGCTGCACGACTGATTGCCCGTGTTCCCCTTGAAGGCAATGTCCGTCATATGGGCGGATGCGCTTGCGAGATCTGCCAAGCAATGCGGGAAAAACTCGTACTCAACCCAACGATTCACTAAGCGAAACCGGTCCAGGCAACTGGCCCGGTCTATCCGGCGTGGCATCCGGGTACTGATGAGCTGCCGAGGAATCTAAGGGGAAAGGAGAAAATGAATCGACGTAACGTAAGCCTATCGAAGATCCACATTGCTAAAAAAGATTTGGGCCTTGATGACGAGACCTATCGGGCCATGCTCAAGCGTGTCGCGGGAGTTGAGTCCGCCAAAGACTTGGGGCCTATGAAGGTAGCAGCGGTGCTGGCTGAGTTTGAGCGTCTCGGTTGGAAACCAAAGGCCAAGGCCGCAGGACGATCTGCTCCGAAGGTCGCTCCCGATAAGCAAAAGCTGATCGGAAAAATTCAGGCCTTCATGGCTGATGCCAAACGGCCTTGGGAATACGCCGATGGAATGGCGAAACGAATGTTCAAGGTCGAGCGTGTCGAGTGGTTGGACTGCAAGCAGTTGGGGAGTTTGGTGTCGGCGCTGACTTATGACGCCAAACGCAGGGGGGCGCCACAATGAGCCAAAACCAACTGTTTCCGGATGACAGCGACCGTCTTGATCCAAACAAAGTGCTGGCACATATGGAAGACCCATCGGTGATGCACCGCTGGGAAGGCACAATCAAGGAGATGGTAGAAATCGCTGAGGCTGAATTACGGGGCAAGCTGCAAGATAGGCCCGATGGTGTGCCCGAAATTGCCAGAGCGGTGGTTTTCGCCATATGCAATACGATGGGGGGAGCAGTGGTTTATCTGCCTCGCGGAGACTCGCTCAAGAAGGCCATGCGCGATGCCGCAATTTATCGAGATTGGCGTGACCTGAATATCCAGCCGACGGATCTGGTACGTAAGTACGGCCTTGCATCACCGACCATTTATGACATCATCGCCCGCCAAAGGGTGTTGCATCGACGCAACGAACCCGACCTATTCGGCTTTGATGACAGGACTGTTCATTAATGAAGTTGGCTATGAGAGCGGTAATAGCGGTATCGGTTGTTCATGCATCGTTCGTTTTTGCCGAACCGAGACTTCATCCCGCTCTCGTAGCCGATCTGAACCACGCCGAACTAAACCAGTCAACGGCTCAGATGTTGTGGTCGAAGAATCTGGACGCCTGCTTGACTCGCGATGATCAGGCTTTGGTGAAAATCCAGCAATCGGCCAATCAACAGCTCCATTCTCGTGGTAGTCCCTCTGCTACTTCATTCCCTAGCTGTGCACTGATGCTGACTGACGTTGTGTATTTTAATGGTGGCTGTTACACCGGCAAATTTTCACAAACGGAATTGGATCGAGTTCGGGCAAATTGGGAAAGGGACAACAGAGATTGTGAGAAGCAAATAGCGACCACAGCGGAGCCAGAAGTAAAAATCTCCGAAATTGACTGGGAAGCTGATCAACGAAAGAAGGGTGCGACCGACTCTGATATAGAAATGATGAAGACGCTCAGAGGCCTTTAATAAAAGCCCCGCTTAGTCGGGGCTTTTTCTTGCGCGTGTAAGAAACACAACAGCACTCCCTCCCAAGCGAATCTAGTCCGGACATCTACTCCGACAGGTTTGCATATGGCCGCCGCGCCCCGCTCATCCAGGCAATACGCTCAACTCGTAATCGACGCGCCTTTCGCGGACGACGTTCGGGCGCTGATGGACAAATGCCCTCCGGAATGGCGTACCACTGTCGAACTGATCGTTGAAAGTCATGAGCGCAGAATTGCCGAATATGTTCGGCAGAAAGAAAAACTACGCCCAGTTCGACTCGATACATCTCTGAGACTTGGTAACTACGCGGCAGCAGAGCCAGTACGGGGCAATCCCGTAATTGCTGCACGCTCTCTTGCGGATATCCGCGCTGCACTTAAACCGACAAAGGAAGTTCGTTGATGGTTGATATCCATCGGCGCCGCCGTGCGCCACGCATGACCGACTGGACGCTAATCACCCTCGCGTTACTGCTGTGCCTGGCAATCATCGCGCCAAACAAATTACCAATCGTTCTGTACAAAGCGGGCCTGGTCACATTGGGCGGTGTGCTCGGTTACTGGATCGACCGAGCGCTTTTTCCCTACGCTCGACCGAACCAAGTACAGCGCACTGAGCGAGCTATGGCAGGAATTCGCCGTGCGTTGGTGGTGCTGGCCTGCATCCTTGGCCTGACGTTGGGACTCTGACAATGCGCAGAATCCTTCTTTATATGGGGGCTGCTTGTGTGGGACTACTGGCCGGGTTGGCGAACAGCCCAAAAGCCTTGGCAGAGATCCCTGATCAGGCCGAACGCTATCGCCGTGACCTGACCCGCATCGCACAGGCCGAATGGGGTTTGGATGCGCCAGTGGCGACGTTCGCCGCGCAGATCCATCAGGAGAGCCGCTGGAAGTTCGACGCCAAATCGCCAGTCGGTGCGCAAGGCTTGGGCCAAGTGATGCCCTCGACCGCCACTTGGCTTGCCCAGGTATTCCCCAAGGCACTGGGCAAGGTCGAGCCGTTCAATCCGATTTGGTCGATGCAGGCACTGGTCAGTTATGACCGTTGGCTGGCATATCGCATTACAGCCCGAAACGCCTGCGAACAAGGTGCCTTGATGCTCTCGGCCTACAACGGCGGCCTTGGATGGGTCATCCGAGATCGCAAGTTGGCATCGGCAAAGGGCGCCGATCCGCTGACCTGGTTCGATTCGGTAGAGCGGCAAAACGCTGGTCGCTCTGCGGCTGCATTCAGGGAAAACCGCCAATACCCGCGCCTGATCCTTATGCGATGGGAGGCCCTTTATGTCGCTGACGGCTGGGGCCAAGGAGTGTGCCAATGAAGCGTCTGCTGGATCTGTTCAGCCCGGCCACATGGTGCGTTGCACTGATTGCCATTGTGGTGTTCGGGCTTCATGTGACACGTCAAGAAGGCTACGACGATGGTTATGCGCTGGCTGAGGCGGAAGGAAAGACGACTGCCTCTGATCTGCGTGAGGCTTTCGCCCTAGAGCGACAGGCGCTTGCCAACGCTGCCGCAGTCGCCGCGAAAAAAAGTCTCGCCGATCTGCGCACCGAACAGGAAAAGGGCAACCAGCTTGCCAGTCAGCTTGCCGACACCAAAGACGAATTACGCAAGAAAACAGAAAAGCTCACAGGGGAGATTACCCGTGTCACCACTCTCTATCGGCGCGCCCTCGATGCGCAGCCTGAACCGCTTCCTTCTGCTGTGTTCACTGCTGGCTTTGTCCGCGTGTGGAACACCGCCAACGGCATCAGTACCGCAATGCCAACCCCGAACAGCACCAGCGGAATTGCTACGCCGCCCAGCGGCACCGGAGCCGCTGACGAACTCGACTCCGGAGTTGGCCAGGCTCAAGTCCTGACAAACCAAGTGCGTAATGCCGAGCTGCACAGCACCTGCCGAGCCCAGCTCAATAACCTGATTGATTGGACGAACAATGGAAGTAACTGATGAGGCCAGCAAGCTGGAGGCCATCCACAACGAATCCGCTTTAGCGGCTCATTTGGCACAACGGGAAACCTTGACTGGCCCTTCCGCCGAGTTCTGCCAGATGGCTGATTGTGAAATGCCGATCCCCGAAGGTCGCCGTCTGGCCCAAGTGGGAGTGAGGTTTTGCACCGAGTGCCAAACCCGTCGCGACCGCGCAAGGGGGCGCAAATGATGATGATCGAAATGCCCGCTTGGCAATTAATCGGCGCAGGCGTGACCGTTTTGGGCGGCTTTGCCGGGTTAGTGAAGCTCCTGCTGCTGCAAATGGAACGCCGCCTCGATCAACGCAACGCAGTCATGGATGACCGGTTTAACGCCATCGCAAAAGACGGTGAACGTCTGCGCCAGCTTGAGCTGAGTTTTGAACGTCTGCGGGGTGACATGCCGCTGCATTACGTGCGGCGGGAGGACTACGTACGCAACCAGACCGTCATCGAGGCAAAGCTCGATGCGCTGGCAATGAAACTCGAAAACGTTCAACTGAAAGGAACCGCTAAATGATCGACCCCGCCAAAACGCGCCGGGAGTCCCTGCGCTGGTACATCATAAAAACCCTGGACACGTCGCGCCCGGTAGATCCGCACGAAGCCGTCGTGCTTGCCACCATTCAGGGCATCTATCCGGACTCCACAACCTTGGAGCTGCGCCGCGAACTGGATTACTTGGCCCACCGTAGCCTGGTCACCCTGGACAAGCAGCCAAACGGCGTTTGGATCTGCGGCCTGACTCACTATGGCGTTGATGTCGCCGAGTACACCATTGCCTGCAATCCCGGTATTGCCCGTCCCGAAAAATACTGGAGCTAAGCCCATGCCCCCGCGCAGCAAAGTCGCCAGTCTGCCTGCGGCTGTCAAAGCCTGGCTGGACAAAGCCCTCGCTGAAAACGGCTTCGGCGAATACGAAAGCCTCGCGGCCGAGCTATCGGCCAAGGGGTTTTCCATCAGCAAATCAGCATTGCACCGCTATGGCCAAGACTTCGAGTCCAAGCTTTCGGCGCTCAAGGTTGCCAGTGAGCAAGCGCGGGCTGTCGTGGCGGCTGCGCCTGATGAGGAAGGTGCCGTCAACGAGGCGTTGATGCGCCTGGTGCAAGAACATCTGTTCAAGCTGCTGATGGCGGGCGATGAAAAGATGGATTTGCCGAAGGTGGCGAAGGCTGTCGCTGAACTGGGTAAAGCATCTGTCGTGCAGAAGAAATGGCAGGCGGATTACCGCGAGAGGGCCGAGGCCGCCGCATCTCGCGTGGAAAAAATTGCGAAGAAAGGCGGGTTGAATCAGGCGACGGTCGATGAGATCCGTCGCGAAATTTTGGGTATGGCCGCATGAAAGCTTTAGCGCGTAAAGCGCCGAGGATTCGGAAGAGGGACAGGAGCCTTAGTGGGAATGACTGTTGTGCAGGAGTTGCATTTCAAGTTAACGCCCCATGGCTGCATCATGACCTTCATCCCTTTTTCAATGCAAAGTGCGCACAAGTAGTGACTTGGCTCATCACCTTTGGATTCGGGCTTGATCACGTATGCGAACGCGCCGGAAGGAAACTGATGCAGCTTGTATCGCGCCTTTTCTTCGTCCCATCGCTGAAATTTCGAGATATCTGCCTCAAGGGTACGTATGCGCTCAGCCAAGCCAGATTGCTCCATTTGCGCCG
The DNA here is from genome assembly GCF_044744235.1 of Pseudomonas sp. NPDC087346. NCBI lineage: Bacteria > Pseudomonadati > Pseudomonadota > Gammaproteobacteria > Pseudomonadales > Pseudomonadaceae > Pseudomonas > Pseudomonas sp. NPDC087346. The sequence continues at coordinate 38,849 of NZ_JBIUXX010000022.1, read as the reverse complement.
CATTCAACTGACCTTGCAAGCTCAACAGCACGCCATTCAGTTCGATAACCTTCGACGTCACTGCGGCGTCAGTCTTCAGCGTGAGCATACTTTGCGTGATATCAGTGGCCGCTTTGATACCGCTGTAAGCGCCCATTACCCAGTCCATCATGGTGAGAGTCCTTCTAAAGAAAATCCAGATCAGCAGATTAATGTGAAGTCTAGGTGCTGGCTATGACGACGCCCCTAAAAAATGGGCAGATATCCGCTCCCAGCGCTTTGCTTGGATATCAAAAGGAATGGATCGGTATCCGCGCCCCTCTCAAGGTTGGAGAGAAATCCCGCCGGATCGGCCTGACCTGGGCGGAAGCGGCCGACAACGTGCTGGTCGCTGCCGCTGAGAAACAAGCCGGTGGCCAGACGGTGTACTACTTGGGCTACAACCAGGACATGACGGTCGAGTACATCCAGGCCTGCGCCATGTGGGCGCGGGCCTTCAACTATGCGGCCGGTGAGATTGAGGAAGGCATCTGGCCGGAAAGCGATCCTGACAAGCACATCAAGACGTACACCATCACGTTCCCGAGTGGGCATCGGATCGTGGCTCTGACCAGCCGACCATCCAACCTTCGGGGGCGTCAGGGCGTTGTCGTCATTGATGAAGCTGCGTTTCACCAGGATCTGGCCGAGCTTCTAAAAGCGGCACTGGCACTGCTGATCTGGGGCGGCGAAGTGCATGTCATCAGCACGCACGACGGCACTGAAAACGCGTTCAACGAACTGATAAACGATATTCGTGCAGGCAAACGCAAGGGCGAACTGTTCCGCTGCACGTTCGGTGAGGCGGTCACAGATGGCTTGTACAAGCGTGTTTGCTTGCGCAAAGGCATCCCATACACGCCGGAAGAAGAAGCCAAGTGGGTACAGGGCGTTTATGGCTTCTATGGTGATGCGGCCGAAGAAGAATTGGATTGTGTGCCGTCTCAAGGTGGCGGTGCATTTTTGAGCCTGGCGTTGATCGAGCAGCGCACCAGTAAAGACGTTCCGGTCTTGCGGCTCAAATTCCCGCAAGGGTACGAGACCATCGCTGAACACACACGATTGGCGGAAACGCTGGAGTGGTGCGAGAACGAATTGCTGCCGCTGCTCCAGAAACTACCGCTCGACGCGCACAGCTATTACGGCCATGACTTCGCCAGGAGCGGAGACCTGTCGGTTATCTGGCCCCTGCTCAAAGATCAGAACATGCGTAAGCGCACGCCTTTTTTGGTCGAGCTGCGTAACGTCCCGTTCAAGCAGCAGGAGCAGATCCTCTTCTACATCGTGGATCGGTTGCCAAACTTCCAGAAAGGCGCGCCCGACGCACGCGGTAACGGTTCACAGCTCGCAGAAAGTGCAGCGGTGCGATACGGCTTCAATCGTATCGAGCGGGTCATGCTGACCGAGGGCTGGTATCGCGACAACATGCCGCCATTCAAGGCTGCATTGGAGGATGGCACCTTCGACGAGATTCCGGCCGACCGCGATGTGACCGGCGACATCCGCGCTTTCCGGATGGTGAAAGGCGTGGCCCGTATCCCGGAAAAACGCACCACCGAAAAAGGTGACGGCTCAAAGGCCGGGGACAAGCGCCACGGTGACGCCGGTATCGCAGCCGCTTTGGCCGACTACGCGTCACGCCAAGAAACTGAAATATTCGAATATCACCGAGTCCAACCGGCTAGCCAGGCTGATCGCGAGATCCAGCTCGGCGCCGGGTGGCGTTCTCAGAAAGGCATTTGGTAATGGCTGATTCTCGCATCGTTGACCAATACGGTCGCCCGATCCAGTACGACAAACTAACCGAAGAACTGGCGGCTGCCCGTACCACCGGCATTCGCCAGATTTGGCACCAGTCCGTGGCCAGCGGTCTCACACCTGGAAGACTGGCCAGCATTCTGCAAGCGGCCGCAGAAGGCTCGGCTCATGACTATCTGACCCTCGCGGAGGAAATGGAAGAACGCGATCTGCACTATGCCTCGGTACTCGGCACCCGCAAACTGGCGGTGTCCGGTCTGTCGATCCGCGTTGAGGCTGCAAGCGACGACCCCGAAGACATTCGCCGAGCGGATGCGCTTAAAGAGATTGTCGACTCGCCAGAATTCGGGGAACTACAAGCCGATCTTACCGACGCTATGGGCAAGGGTTACGCCGTGTCGGAGATTATGTGGGATCGGAGCGGCAAGACCTGGAGCCCTTCGCGCTTTGAACCGCGAGATCAACGTTTCTTCCAGTACGACCGAGAAACAGGTCGGGAACTGCGCCTGTTTGATGAGGCAGATCCGGTCAATGGCGTTGCCTTGGCGCCGTACAAGTTCATCGTTCATCTGCCGCGTATTCGCTCCGGCTTGCCAATCCGTGGCGGACTAGCTCGACTCGCTGCTGTGGGCTACATGTGCAAGGCGTGGACTTGGAAAGATTGGATGGGCTTTGCCGACATCTTTGGCATGCCAATGCGCGTCGGCCGCTATGGCCCAGGGGCGAGTAAAGACGACATTGCAACCCTGATGTCAGCGGTGGCCAACCTCGGCAGTGATGCCGCCGCCGTGATTCCGGACAGCATGAAGATCGATTTTCCGCAGGCCACCAGCGTTACCGGCGCGGGGGATTTCTTCAAAGGCTTGGCCGAATGGTGGGATAAGCAGGTCAGTAAGGCTGTAGTCGGTCAGACCATGTCCACCGATGACGGCTCCAGCCAAGCCCAGGCGAACATCCATAACGAGGTGCGTCTCGACCTGTTGCAAGCGGATGCGAAGGCAGAATCCAACACGCTTAATCGGTATTTCGTGCGGCCCTGGTGCGATCTGAACTTTGCACCTGGTCGAAAATACCCTCGCCTGATCCTCGACGTGCCACAGCCGGAAAATACGCAGCTCCTGGTCACGGCGCTGGAGAAGCTTGTCCCGCTGGGGCTTGAGGTCGAGCAGTCAGTGATTCGCGACAAGCTGAATATTCCGGAGCCAGCCAAAGGCGCCAAGCTATTGGGCGTCGCAGCTCCAGCATCTACGGCTACCGCTTTGAACAGTGAGCAGGTGCGCAGACCAAATGTTCAAAGGGATGTCGTAGATAAGCAGGTCGATACGCTGGAAAACGCAACGTCGGCAGCCATGGATGACATGGTGGGGCCCATTCGTGCGCTTTTGGATTCAGTGAGTTCTTTGGAGGAATTCCGGGATCGGCTGATCGAGACCTATCCCGAAATGAGTGCCAGCCAGTTTGCTGATGCCATGGCTGATGGTATGGCGGCTGCATGCATGGCTGGCCGGTATGACGTCATGCGTGGGCTTTAGTCGTCGATATTCTCCATCTTGTGAGAGATGTACTGACACTCTTGGCACAGCATGTCACCACTGGCATAGCAGTCCGCTAGGTCTTCATCGCTGATCCTACCGGTTCCCATGCAACCGTCTTCGCCAGATTCTTCATCGGAGCCCCAGACCCCATCACAAGCAACGTTTTCAACCAAAGGTCGAACGTGGTTTTCAGCATGAAAGCGTTGCGCATCCGATAACGCGGCAACGTCGCCACCGTTGCTAACGAGAATTTTGGCGGCGGCTACCGCTGCCGCTGGGTTACCGCTAACCACATTTTCTTCAATCAATTCAGGGTTGTTTCGAATGATGTAGTTCAAGGCTGCGAGGTTCATAAAGGCACTCCATTTCCCGTTTCAGTTGTTCTGATCACAAGTTCAGAGTTAGAGGTTATACCAGATGGCCATCACCCATGGTTCACTACCGTTCAGAGAGCAAATCGACTACTTCCGTGGCAAAACGGACATCCCGACCCGCGCTTGGACTGACATCTATAACGTCGAGCATGACTGGGCTTTTGTCGTCGCCGGAACCATGAAGCGCGATCTTCTGGGCGATATGCGCGGAGCCGTCGAAAAGGCGATTAGCCAGGGCTTGACTCTGGAGCAGTTCAGAAAAAACTTTGACCAGGTCGTCGGAAAGCATGGCTGGCAGTACAACGGTAGTCGTGGATGGCGCTCTCGCGTGATCTACGAAACGAACTTGCGCCAGTCCTACAACGCTGGCCGTGAGACTCAAATGGCAGATCCTGAGCTGCGCAAGCGCCGGCCCTTTGGGGTTTATCGCCATGGCGACAGCGCGAACCCGCGACCGAAACATCTCGCGTGGGATGGCATAGTGTTGCCGCTGGATGATCCGTGGTGGGCTAGCCACAGCCCGCAAAATGGGTGGGGCTGCAAATGCAAGAAGTTCATGGTGAGTCAGCGAGACGTTGACCGTATGGGCCTGTCAGTTGGCCCCGCGCCCGTCATTGAGTACGAAAGCAAGACAATTGGCATCAACAGCCCCAATGGCCCGCGAGTCGTCCAGGTGCCGAAAGGCATTGATCCGGGCTTTGACTACGCCCCTGGTCAATCCCGACTGAATGCGGCCGTTCCACCACTCCGAGCATATGACCCGCTGCCAGATCCTGGTGCGCGTGCGAGCAGTGTTCAAGGTGCGGGATTGCCAAATCGTCGTCCACCAGGTGCATTGCCGGCAGCGAGGGAAATGGCACCGGATCGGCTGCTGCCGTCAGGTTTGAGTGATGCCGAGTACGTGGAAAGATTCCTTGGTGAGTTCGGCGCGACCGATGCAAAGCCAGTGGTATTCCGGGATGTAACCGGGGATGCCGTCGTGGTTGGGCGCGAGTTGTTCACCAATGCCAAAACCGGCGCTTTGAAGATCCGCAAACGGGGCCACGCCCGCGAGCTGCTGCTCCTGGCGGATGCGATCAAAGACCCTGACGAAGTGTGGGTGCGTCTGGAGTGGCTCTACTCCAGGAACAAAGCGGTCGTGCGTCGGCGCTACATATCGCGCTATCTGGTCGATGGCGAGCCTGTACCGGCGCTGTCAGTTTTTGAGGTAGGAGAAGACGGGTGGGACGGAGTGACGACGTTTTCGCCAGAGTCGAATGACCCAAACTACCTGGAACAACTCAGGCTGGGCGTTCGCTTGTATCGCCGCCCGCAGATCGAAAAGAAGTAAAACCGCGCGCCGCCACACGCGATTGAACCCTGAGTGTAGGCCTGGAGGTCTTGGCGGAGACTGCTCGCTCAATGGGCAAATCAGATAGTAGGAGGTGTGTGTGGCGGGTGCAATGCTAAATGTAGAGCTGGACGACAACCGGACAGGTGCGGCGCTTGCCGAACTGATGGAGCGTCTCGGGGATCTGACCACGCCGCTCTTGGACATCGCCGAGTATCTGCACCAGTCAACGGATGACAGATTCACCCGACAGGTTGCTCCCGATGGTTCGCCCTGGGCGCCGCTGGCCCCATCAACTCTGGCCAGAAAGAAAGGCAATAAGATCCTTCGCCAAGATGGCCACCTGCAGGACACGATTCGACATAGCGTTAGCGGCAATGAACTGGCCTTCGGTACTGACCGGGTGTACGGCGCAATCCACCAGTTCGGCGGGAAGATCGAACATGCGGCCAAGTCACAGCAGGTTTACTTCAGTCATAAAAGCGGTGTCGTCGGCAATCGCTTCGTCAAACGCAGTAAGTCCAACTTTTCCCAATGGGTTACGCATGGGGCGCGTACAGCGGAAATGCCAGCCCGACCATATCTCGGTCTGTCGTCTGAGGATGACACTGAAATCCTTGCCATCATCGCTGACTACCTTTCTGGGTCTCTGTAAGCGGTCTCTTGGGAAAGCTCACTGACGGCGTTTTAGGGGGGGTGTCAGTACAACCGGGGCGGTTAGCCCTCGCGGCAGGCGTTAGAGATGCGTTAGATTCGCTCCAAGTCTATTTGTAAGCCCCTGCCTCGGATGAACGCGCATGGATCTGTACTCGTTTCAAATAATCACACTCGGAACGGACGCTGCGAATGGGCAGGCAACGTGGCCGCAATATCTAACAGCGCTATTGACCCCTTTAGTAGCTGCATTGGGTATTTGGATAGCTTTCAATCAATGGAAAACCGCCCGAATGAAGTTGAAGCTCGACTTGTTCGATAAGAGAGTTGCCGTCTATGAAACTGTCGTGCGTGTCGTGAGAGAAACAGTTCTTGAGGTGCACTTCACAGATGAAATGCTTTCAGATTATGTGGAGGGCATCGCTGGAACCCGTTGGCTTTACGACGAAAAAATGAAGGATTACTTGATCGAGCTTGTCGACTCACTAGGTCGCATTCGCCCGTTTAACGGCCTTCCAGACAACGCACCTGAGGGCTTTGCAAGCGAGATAGAAATGAGAGAACTCGAAGCTTTGGCGATGCTGGAGGTTCACTGGGATAAGCTCGACGAGAAATTTGCCCCTTATCTATCCCTTGGACACTGACGCTAATCGCCAGACCTTCCCGATACGCACCCATGCCCCATTCTCTACGTATAGAATGGGGCGTGAGTGCATACCCTCGACCCGATACCGGGCAAAGTCTTAAACCCCGCTGAAACTCCCCCTCTCTCATGACCCGCCGAAACTGGCGGCATGAACAAGACACTTCTCGCACTCAACACCGACCTTTCCGCCACCGTTATCGACGGTGTTGCACCTGAATGGGTTGAACTCATCCCTGCTGGCCCGAAGGTCGCTGGTCGCGACGGCCGTAGTTGGCTGTTCGACGATGCGTCTGTTTCTCTGCTGCTTGCCAACTTTGCCGACCGGTCTATCGATCTGCCGATTGACTGGGAGCACGCCACCCAGCACCGCGCCCCGAAGGGTGAAGACGCTCCGGCGTCGGCATGGATCAAGCAATTAGAAATCCGCGCTGGCGCTCTCTGGGGGCGTGTCGAATGGACTCCACGCGGAGCATCCGACGTGGTCAGCCGCGAGTACCGGTTCCTCTCCCCCGTCTTCGACTACGACTCGATCAGCATGCGCATCGTGTGCCTGGTCAGCGCAGGCCTGACCAACAAACCCAACTTCCTGCTTACAGCCCTCAACCACGAAAACCCGGAGATCACGCCAGTGAAGCTTTCACCTGCGCTGTTGGCCGCCCTCGGCTTGCCCGAAAACGCCACCGAAGAACAGGCCGCTGCGGCCGCAACTCAACTCAAAACCAACGCCCAGGCACTGAACACCGAGCGGCCAAACCTTGAACAGTTCGTTCCGCGTGCCGATTACAACGCACTCGAAACCCGTGCCCTCAACGCCGAACAAGGCTTGGCCACACACAAAAAAACACAACACGACGCCGCTGTAGAAACGCTGATCACTGCGGCAACTCAGGCCGGAAAAATCACCCCTGCAACCGTCGACTACCACCGTGCCGCCTGCCAAGACGAAACCGGTCTGGCTCGCTTTAAAGCGTACGTTGAAGCAGCCCCGGTCGTCGCGGCAGATACCTCGTTGGGCCAACGTCGAGCCGAGAACACCGCTACCGCTCTCAATGCTGAAGAGCAGCAAGTCGCATCGCTGCTGGGCATGAGCGAAGCCGAGTTCATCAAGGGCAAAGCCTGACTCGCCCCCATCTCTAAAGGACGCAATCAATGATTATTACTTCGGGTGCCTTGAGTGCGCTGTTTACCGCTTTCAAGGCCGAGTTCCAAAATGCGCAAGCAACGACTCCAACTGACTGGAAGCGAATTGCAACGTCGGTGCCGTCGTCGTCTGCCAGCAACACCTATGGCTGGCTGGGCCAGTTTCCGACCTTCCGTGAGTGGATCGGTGACCGTGTTCTAAAAAACATGGCAGCGCACAGTTACTCCATCACCAACAAAAAATTCGAGTCGTCGGTCGGCGTACCTCGCGATGCTATCGAGGATGACGAGATTGGTGTCTACAAACCATTGTTCGCCGAAATGGGCCGAGCATCCGGAGCGCACCCAGATGAACTGGTATTCGGTCTGCTGAAAGCTGGCCTGACCACTCTCTGCTACGACGGCCAGAACTTCTTCGACACCGACCATCCGGTCTACCCGCAAACCGACGGCACCGGCACAGCAGTGTCCGTCAGCAACTATCAGGACGGCGAAGGCCCTGCCTGGTATCTGCTCGATGTCAGCCGTGCGATCAAGCCAATCATCTTCCAGGTTCGCCGCAACTACGCGCTCAAGGCCATGACCAGCATGGATGACGAACAGGTCTTCATGCGCGATGAGTACCGCTATGGCGTTGATGCTCGTGTAAACGGCGGCTTTGGTTTCTGGCAGTTCGCTTACTGTTCTAAAGCACCGCTGACACCAGAAAACTACGCAGCCGCCCGGGCAGCAATGAAGGACTTCAAGGCCGATGGCGGTCGCCCGCTGGGCATTAATCCAGGCCTGCTGGTCGTGCCATCTCAACTGGAAGGCGCCGCCCGAAAAATCCTGGTCAAAGATGCCAATAGCGGTAACGAATGGGCGGGCACCGCTGAGGTTTTGGCACCGAGCTGGCTCGGATAAGGGGGCGTTATGACCATTGTTATCACTGCCAAGCGCGAGGGTTTCCGTCGCGCCGGTATTGCGCACTCCAGCAAGCCAACCCGCTATGCCGACGACTTCTTCTCTGAAGAGCAGTTGAAGGCAATGCTCAAAGAGCCGCAGTTGACCCTCGCTCATGTGGAGGATGAATTCGACCAGGTACAGGAGTCGTTCAATGAATCCTCTGCACAAGCCGCGTTATCGGAAACGTCCAACTCCACACAAGATCCCCAGTCGCAAGCGTCTGAAACAGGATCTACGTCTGTTGACGATGGTGTGGATGCTGCCCTCGCAGTCAACTCGACAAGCGATCAGGGCGGCCCAGCGGCTGGCGGAAATGTCGGCGATGTGGCGGGAAGCGCTGGTGCAGTAGTCAGCTCTGTGGTTACCCCGGCTGATGGCGGGGCCGAACCAGGTCAGGTCAGCGAAACTCAAGCGAAACCAGAAAAGCCGAAAGCCAAACCCAAGGATGGCGCCAAGTGAACATCGCACTCCCAAGCGCGGTTCAACTGATGCACCGCTTCGGTGAAGAAGAAATCACCGTTGCGGCCGTCAAGGCACCGAGAGCGCCAATTGAATCGAGCCTGTTGCTGGCGGCTGCCGAAGGCAAGCCGATGGACGACTGGAATCCGGAAGACATCGAAACGGCCGTCGATGCCCTGGCAAGGATCGCCGATGCGATAAGCCGGGCACGCAGTGAAGTTTCGTTCTACCTGCGTTTCCGTAAAGAGTCGGAGGACGCTCCTGAGTGGGTCAAGGATGACTTACCGGAACTCGCCCGCTACCACCTTCAGGGTACGGCCGTAGAAGAATCGGCAATGCGACTGCGCTACCGCGACATCATCAAACGCCTTGAAAAACTTGCGACTGAGGATGAGGCGCGGGGCGCGTCTGAATCGGGTGATTCAGGATTGCAGATTGCCCATCCACCTCGGCTGTTTACACGCAAATCCTTGGGGCGGCTGTGATGCTCGGGCCGCTAGAGGACGCCATTCTGGCTCGGCTGAAAGAACTTCAAAAAGCCGTTCCACGCTTGCGCCTGGACACTTACGGCGGAGAACTGAGCGATCCGGATCTGCTGGTCACTCTGATATCGAAAGGCCCGTCGATCCTTATCACCACTCCCAAGATCAGCTTCAGGCAGCGATCCAACCGGCACTACACCGCTGACCTGGTGTTTCGGTTGGTCATCTCCGCCGGTAATGAACGGAAGCTGCTCCCCAAGGGTGGCGACCCCGGCAGCTACTGGCTGTGGGAATCCTGCCTTTCCCTGCTGACCAACTGGCAACACAAGGAAGGTGGCTCGATGGTGAGGCCAACGGAATTCGCCAACCTGGTTAATGGCAAGTTCCAGGCTCAACACCTTTCGGTACTGGGTCAGTCATTTGCGCTCGCCCTTGACTGGGATGTTCCGGAGCCTGATTGGCCGGAGCTGGAGCGCATCGCTATGGAGTACCACGTACCGGCAAGTAATGCCGATGAGGTGGCCAATGACAACATCGAATTGAGGGACGCGTGATGCACGTTATCGCCGCACCTGGTCATCGGGTGCCTAAAGAAGATGACCCTTACACCTACATCGAATCGGCTCCGGCCGAGGCGGTTGAGGTGCCCGACACTTCTTACTACCGCCGCCGTGTTGCCAATGACGAGCTGTTGCTCGCCAAGAAGCGTGGTGGTGCCAAAGAACCCGCTAAAGGAGTCGAGAAATGATCGCCTTTGACACCATCCCGGCATCGATCCGAAAGCCTGGTGCTTACTTTGAATTCAACACTTCGTTGGCCGTGCGGAATTTGCCGACCAACAAACAGAGCATTTGCTTGATCGTTCCGCTGGGCGTCGATCCGGAATTGGCGGCGCATGTCCCGATGCCTGTTTACAGTGCGGCCGAAGCCAAAAGCCTGACCAATAGCGCCGTGGCCGAAGAAATGGTCGAAGCAGTCATCAAGTCGTATCGCTATGCAGCCCTGTCCATTGTGGGTGTTATGGTCGAGGGTGACGTAGAGCCGAACATCGCGGCCGCACTAGATGCTACTGCTGCGGGCAAGTTCACTATTCTGGTGCCAGCGTGGTACAGCCAGGCGGCAATGACCGCGCTTCGAACGCACATCCAGACCTACACCGACTCAATCGAGCAGCAAAGCATTATCGGTGTCGGCGCACTGACAACCACGTTGTCTGCCGCAACCACACTGGCTGGCTCTCTCAACTCCGGTGCGATCAGTCTGGCGGTGTTGCCTGGTACTGCTTCCAGTGCGCGCCAGGTCGCCTGCGCTTACGCGGCAAAGATTGCCTCTGAGGAAGATCCGGCGCGGCCACTGAACACTCTGGAACTGAACGGTATTCAGATCCCGCCAATCACCAAGCGTCTCGGCCGGACGGAGCAAGAAACAGCGTTGGCGAACGGCGTCACTCCGTTGGAAGTTGGCCCGGGTGATGTCATCCAGATTGTCCGTGCGGTGTCGACCTACACAAAGTCAGCGACCGGCGCGACGGATGTTTCGCTGCTCGATCTGACCACTATGCGCTCTCTGTATTTCATCCGAGAAGCCTGCCGTGAGCGCATCCGCCTGCGTTTTCCGCGCTCTAAATTATCGAACAAAACGCCTGCTGCTGTGCGGGGCGAACTGCTCGATGTCCTGAAGAAACTGGAAGAGCTGGAGATTGTTGAAGAGGTCGATGCCAACGCGGACGGCCTGATCGTTGAGCGCTCTCTCCAGGACGCCAATCGTTTGAATGCGGCGATCCCTGCCGATGTCGTCAACGGCCTGCATGTCTTCGCCGGTCGTATTGATCTGCTCTTGTAAGGAGTGACCTTAGATGTCCGATAACTATGTGGGACAGATCGTCCTTGAAATTAACGGCACCGACTACGAGGTGACCAGCGTTGAGCCAACCCTCAAGACGGGCCGCAAGGTCGTCAAAACCATGAACCGTACCGGCCGCGCTACAGGTACGGCCAGAGGGATCGAAGAACACGAACTGAAAATCGCTGTTCCGATTCCGAAGTCAGGTGAGCCCGATTGGCGAGCACTCATGGACGCCAAGTTGACCATCTACCCGCAGGATGGCGGCAGTAAGCGCCAGACCTGGACGGGTTGTTCGTTGATTGAGATGGGCACCAAGTACCAGGTCGAAGGCGAAGCAACCCGCGACCTGACCATTGCAGCTCTCAACTACTACCTGGAATAAATCATGACCGAGCAAACCAGCAAGCAATGGGAAGGCCTGACCATCAGCGGTGAATTGCAAATCGGCGTGTATTACGCCGGCACACGACACAAGTCGTTCACGCTACGCACACCCGTCACTGGGGATCTGATCGGCGCCCAGGAGCTGTTTCCCCATGGCCCGATGCAACTTATCACCGTGGATGTCTATCGCCGTCAGCTCCTTTCCTTGGGCGATATTCCGGCCGAAGCTTTAACTACGGAGTTGCTGCGTGAATCGCTGACCGAAAGCGATCTGGGACTGATCGCGGACGCGGATGCAGCGCTGGAAAAAAAGCTTATGCCGCCGAGCGCGGCATCGCTGACTGGCGCCGCATCGAGCATGGACTCGTCCGAGCAGGTTACCGCCTGAATGAAATCAGGCAGATGACTCGGCCAGAAATTGATGCACGCATTGACCTGATCGTGGGCAAGCCGACGACAACGCGCTACGTGAGTAAACGGCAACGTAAAAAGTTGCCTCCCCCCAAGTAATACAAGGCTCGATATCGGGCCTTTCTTGTATCTGTAAGACGCTCAGGAGTTTTTATGAGTTCGGATCTGCGCGTTGCGCTTCGCTTTCAGGCCCATTCGGGAAACAGTCGCCGCGAGATCGAGCAGATCAACCGCGACCTGCGCAAGGCTGGTAAGGAGGGTGCGAAGTCTCTCGCTGATGAGAGTTGGAAGGCTGGATCGGCCATTACCAAAGTCGGCCAAGCTGGTGCAACGAGTTACCAGGTCATCCGCAACTCGATGCGCGAAACTGCTAAGGCGGGTTCACAGACTCGCCTTGAGGTCAGCAAGACGAAAGAAGAATTAAAGGCAATGGCCGACGCGGGTCGAAAGGCTGCGCGAGATATCAAGGGTGATGCCACAAGTGCGGATCGCCAAGGCGTCCAACCACTGCGCCAGAGTGTCGAGCGTACGGAATCAGCTTTCCGTCGTCTGGCGCAAAATGGCGGACGCAATCTACTTGCGCTCAAGACGGTCGCCGCTGGCGTTCGGCAGGAATTCGACCGAATTAAATCGCTGGGTACAAGCGCCCAAGGCCAGTTGGCCGGGTTGGGTGTTGGCGTGGGTGTCGTGGCAGGCTTGAGCGGGAGCGCTCGCCTGGATCGTCAGTTGATCCGCACCAAGCAAACTGCCGACATGTCGCCAGAGGAAAAAGATGATTGGAAAAGAGAAGGTTTCAGGATTGCCAAGGACTACGGGTTAAGTCGCGAGAGTGTCGATAGCGGATTCAATACACTGATAGCATCTGGCGTTAAATATGATCCCGCCAAAAAGACTGCCGACGCTATCGGGCAAGCCTCAACCGTTACCGGTGCGGACTCTGCCGTTTTGGGCAAGGCCGTTGTAGCGGCAGCTAGTGCCTTCAATATCGACCTGAACGAGGGTAACGCGGCGCTTGATCTGTTGCAGAAAATGACCGTGGCCGGTCGTTTGGGTAACGCGGAGTTGGAGAACCTATCTGACCTGTTCCCAAAAATCGGCGGAGTTGCTTCCGCTGCTGGTATGTCCATCGAGCAAGCACTTGCCTTTACCGAGGCCTTATCCAAAGTTGAGTTACAGCCTGACCGACTTGGAACATTGGCCGAATCAACTTTGCGCGTCTTCAGCAATAAGCAATATCGCGATCAGATTACAAAGTCGAGCGGTGTAGGTTTCTTCAACAAAGATGGCAGTTCTAAAAACCCGGTCGCTGTTTTCGAAGAGTTGAAGCGAAAGTACAACGCCATGAAAACCGACGCTGAACGGGCGAAGTTTATGGGCATTGTGTTTAAAGGGATGGATCAGGACACCGTGCGCGGTATGCGCAGTATGTTGACCGGTGACCGATTGGATGATTTCCGCAACGGCACGGCTGAGCTTAAAAAGGCAGAGCCGGTTTTCAATAACGATCTGAAAGAAAACACCGAGAGTGCAAGCGGCACGGCTGCTCGGATGAAAGCCACTTTAGGCGAAGCAATTGACCGCATGGCAACACCGATCAATAAAAGCTTTGCTGATATGGGCAGTTATCTTCTCGATGATTTGAACTTGTCAGGTGAGCAAATGATGTTCGGTGGTGCTGCCCTGGGAGTCGGCGGATATTACGCCGGTCGTGGTGCCAAGGCAGGCGCAGGGGCGTTGTTGAACAAAGTAATGGGTGGCCCAGAGACGCTGAAGAACATCGCTGTAGGCAAAGTGTTGGAGGAAGCCACGGGCGTAACTTCGGTATTTGTAACCAACTGGCCCAGTAACATGCAGCCTGGTGCGGGTATGCCAGATTTACCGAACAGCTCCCCATCGTCTGGCAAGGGTAAGCCGGGCGGGTTTCTCGCTCCGTGGCTTGGGCCTGTCGCACTTGCCGCAAGCGCTACACAACTGGCCGGAGCCAGCTCCAGCACAGACGAAGGTCGTCTGCGGGATGCCCAGCGGAGTGTTCTACTGGACGACGGGCAGCGCACCTATCAAACCGCTTTCTATCGCAACCGAATCGATTTGGCAGCACAGAACCCTGATCAGTCCTCCGACTGGCTGTCTGCCCAGGCACAACGTATGGCTCATCAACAAACGGGGATGACAGCGGCGGGCCTGCCGATTGATGGTGCCAACCAATGGGCAGCCGGTGTGGCCAATCGGGCAGTTGCCGCCGGTACAGATCCATCCGCTGCTGAAGCGCGATTGCAAAAGCTGGTGGCACAACCATTGGTGATCGATCTGCGTTTGGACTCTCACATGCTTCAGGCGGAGCTTGAGCGCAGAACCGATGTTCAAATGAGGCGCGGACAATGAGCTGGTCAGAAACGTTATTGGATGCATCGTTTCGCGGTGTGCCCATTCAAGTCGTCGAGGAAAGCCTCCAGTGGCAGCGCTCGCTAGCCGAGCACGGGACACCATTCAAAAACGGTGACAGTGTTCGAGATCTTGGGCGCGGCGCCCGACGCTTCCCGATGGAACTCGTGGTGTTCGGGGTCAACTACGAAATTGAGCTACAGAATCTGCTTGCAACGTTGGAAGTGCTCGGCTCTGGCGAGTTGATTCATCCAATTTATGGCAGCGTTAGCGTCGTTCCACACAGTCTGGACGTGAAGCATCACGCGGATGCGCCGGACTCGGCCACGGTTAGCTTGGTGTTTGTGGAGGACACTCCGGATCTGCCGTTCTTCGCCCGTCAATTTGAGTTTATCGACGTTGCGGTAACGGAAGATGAAGACACATATACCTGGCAGGACGGCGTGTTCGATTTGTTCGGTCGCATCGATTCCCTGGTCAGTGAGATTCAATCTTGGATCGGCGGCGGTTGGGTTGGTCTGATTGAAAAGGCATTGGGGTTGCCGGGGATTTTCTTGCGTGTACAACAACTGCGCTCGCAGATACTCGGAGTTGTGTCCGGCGTCGCATCTATGGCGAGAAACCCGGCCGCCGCATTCGATCCATTGGTTGATCTATTCCGCACTCCAAGCCAGATCCGAAGCGCCATTCAGGGCACGACGCCCAGCAAATCGAACCAGCTTTTATCCATGTCGGGCGTTCCAGCGAGCATTCCGGGTGGCGACAGCCTGACCACGGAGGCGGCGCGAGCTGGTAACGCGTTCCTGATCAGCGCTCGACAGGGTATTGCGCCTGATGCAGATCTTTTGCCCGACGGAATGCCGTCTGATCCGGTCGCGGCCGCAGGGCTCGCGTTAGTCGTGCTGGTCATCACTGAGCTGGCTCTCTCGCATGCGCAAGCCGTGGCTATCGTCATCGAGGACGAAGGTAAAAAGCCGACGCTCAGCCCTACGGAGCTGGAGGGTTTGGTGAACCTGGTGCGGTCATTGGTGCAGTCCTCAATCCTGCTTCAGCGACGACTGTATGACGTTGAAGTGGCGCGGCCGATCATTGAAGGGCTACGTAACACCGCCGCCATGATCCAGTCCAGGGCGCGCCAGGTCATTTTGCAGAGCCCGCCAATGATCGAGCGTACCGTCGAGTCCCCGGCGAGTCTGCGTCTGCTCGCCCATCGCTGGTACGGAGCGCACGCGAGATCCGCCGAGCTGCTTCGACTGAATCCGGGGCTGAACACCCCTCACAACATCCCAGCCGGAAAGGTGCTGCGTGCTTATGCCGAATAATCCCGTTCCATCCATTCGTCTCTCCATCGGTGGGCTTGTCCATGACACTTGGGATGGCTGGTCGGTCGAGTCGGATTTGCTGACTCCCGCCGATGCCTTTGAGTTGGAGATCCACACCAAACAGGGGACACGCCTGCCGAGCGTTGTGTCGGAGGGCGCACCTTGCTCACTGACTTTGGACGGTGATCGTGTGCTGACAGGTCAAATAGACGAATACGAACACGACGTTTCGAAGCGGGGTATTTCCATTCGCATAAACGGGCGTGACCGTGCGGCACCGTTGGTGGATTGCTCTGCGCCATTCGTGTCAATGAAAGAGGCTTCGCTAGATCAGATCATCGACCAGGTGGTTAAGCCGCTGGGCGCTTATCAGGTCGAGATTCGAGCGGAGGAGACCAAGACACGACGCCGTATTCAGATCGAGCCGGGCCAGACCGCTTGGGAGGCTTTGCTACAGGTGGCCGAGGCCAACGGGTTGTGGCCGTGGGTTGAGCCGGACGGTCGTCTAGTCGTCGGTGGGCCGGACTACACTACACCGCCTGTGGGTGTTCTGATCCTACGGGAAGATGGTGTGGGAAATAACGTGGAGCGCCTGAGCGTCCGCCGATCTATTGCCAATCGATACAGCCAAATCACTGTGTTGGGGCAGCACGGGCAGTACGAAAACGATGGGCTCGATACTAAGCGCTCCCATATGCGCTCAGTCATCGAAGACGAAACTCTGGCGCGTCGTGGCATCTTCCGGCCGAAGGTGGTGATTGACAGTTCCAGTGAGAACCAGGACATGGCCACGACTCGGGCGCGCAAGCTTCTGGCCGATAGTCGTCTTGAGGGTTTCGAGATCCGCGCAATCGTCAAAGGGCACCGCTCGCAGAGCGGAAAGGTTTGGACGCCTGGTCAGCGCGTTGTTGTGCATAGCGAACCACACGGAATAAACGACACCTACTTTCTAATTTCCCGAACATTGCGTTTGTCCCGTGGCGAAGGCGAGATAACCGAGCTGCGGTTGCGTGAGGACAAAATGTGGGTACTGGACGGCAACAAGGTCAAAAAGCACAAGGGTAAGTCCAGCCCAGATGCGGCGTTCATCGAAAAGATTAAGGGGGCATGATGACTCGCAATTTAGCCGCACTGATGCGCGAGCAGGCCGACCGAGCGGCAAAAAATATTCGCCAGGCTTTCCGAGCAGTGGCGACACGCAACACGCACGGCAAGTTGATTGGAGTCCAGATGCAGGGACTGGCCGGTGAGACGGTCGACGGTGAGCAGTTCCAAAACTACGGATTCAGCTCGGCGCCGTTGCCGGGTGCGGAGTACATCGTTATCCCGGTAGGAGGTAACAGCAAGCACTCTGTCGTTGTGGCCAGCGAGGACGGCCGCTACCGATTGCAACTCAATGACGGCGAAGTGTCGCTATACACGGACGAAGGCGATTATGTACATCTGAAGCGGGGGCGCATGATTGAGGTTGTGACTGATGATTTGGTGTTCAAGGTGAAGAACAAGGTGCGTTTCGAAACACCGCTAGTAGAGATGGCTGGGAACGAACACGTAGAGGGGGATATCAAGGCGGACGGTGAAATCAGTGACCATAAGCGGGCCATGCAGGCGGACAGGGATATCTACAATAAACACGGACACCCTTCTGGCAACCCTCCAAATCCTACTCAGTAAATTCTGATCGGGTCAGACGCTCAAGTGAAGCGAACGCAATACTGCGTTTTCACTCCTATTCTTATCCCGAATTACTTGGTCCAACCGAAATGCCAGTTTAGGTAGCCAACCACTAATCCGCCAAGAATTGCTATCAGCAAAGTGACCACTACGTTCTTAGCAAGCCATCGCAGGATGCTCCATTTTGGTGTCGCCGGACGGGCTGACGGCTGCGTAACGGCAGAGGAATTCGAAACGTCAAGGCGCGTGATATTCTCACCTTTCACAAGCGTAGAAGCATCAGTGTGACAATCCTTGAGGTTGACAACCTCGGAGTCTTTCAGATCAAACATAGCCATATGCAGCTCTCCGGATCAAAACAGCCAGCATTGTTGGTCGGGGAAGCCAACCAGATTGACTGTGGGTTACATTCAACGCTTGCAGTCTTCTCACTCGTTCACCAGCCACAGCGACATTAGTGGCGCTGAAGTGGACATTTTCCATCTTTATGTCGTCTGAATCTGACAGATCTAAACCGATATCCATACCCTCTATGTGACCATTTGTGAATGTCATGTTTTTGCAGTTTTTAGCCATTATCGCCGTAACCATAGGGTCTGCCTCACCTGACTGAAATTAGACAATAGCATTCAATTCGGCAGCGCGATGAGGCTTACTGATTCACGAATCTTTTATTATCAATTCCACACATCCACGGAGCTTAAAAGTGAACGTTAAGCAAATTATTCCTTGTACTGACTGGTTTTATGTAGGCGACACCGAAGAGGGGGAAATCGTGCTCAGGGTCGCAGCGTGGGCTATCACTGATGGTGAAGACGTTATTGGTCTGCTCGCCGACCAAAAAATGTCGGGCATGCCTTCTCTGGTAGCGCCTGATAGTGAGTGGTGGGCTACCTACAAACATCTACGTGAACTGTCTGAATATCAATGCCAGCTAGCGGGCGAGAAGTACGTTCGTAACTGAATAAATCTTGTACTCCCCCGAAACTCTCACCCTGCAATTCAGCCTGCACCATGCTGCTTATGGACGCAGGCATAAACTCAAACACTGGCGACTTGACGGGCCAGCGTATAAATACGCTGGCAAACGCCGTCTACATCCGCCTCATGACTCCCCTCGGAACTTGGTGGGCTGACCCCACGTTGGGCTCCCGGCTGCACGAACTTCGTCGCGAAAAAGACCGTCCTAGGGTTGGCATTCTTGCCAAGCAATACGCCGGGCAGGCGCTCCAACCGCTGCTCGATGACGGCCGTGCCAAGAAGATCGCCATCACTATTGAGCAGTCCCACAACGGCTGGCTTGACCTACAAATCGACATCATTGACGCCACCGGCAATCCGCAGGTGTTTCGTCAACCTGTAAGGGTGATTTGATATGCCTTATTCCTCTCCATCGCTGGAGGTCATTCTCGGCAATATCCTGCGGGACATCCGCAACCTTCAGGCCGAAGCCGATATCGGCACCGACAGCGACAACTACGTCCGCTCGGCAGTCACGGCGGCAGCAATTGAGGGGCTTTATCAAAAAATCGGATGGGTGTTCCGCCAGATTTTCCCCGACACCGCAGATGAAGACGAAGTTATACACGCGGCTGCTATCCGTGGCGTTCCACGTAAAGACCAGGTCGCGGCAACTGGCACCGTTGCACTGAAAGGAACAGCCGGAGTAACGCTGCTGATTGGCGCAACCATGCGGCATGTTGTCTCCGGAGAAACGTTCATCACACAGTCCGACGCCACCCTCGGGCCTGATGGCACCGGCACCGTTGTCATCAAGGCGCAAACGCATGGCAGCGCACTCAACGAACTGACCGGCGAACTGATCATCACCAGCCCGCCACTGGGCATGGATTCGACCGCCGCTCTTGTTGGAGAGACCATAGGAGGGCTTGACCAGGAGAAAGTCGAATCTGTCTTGGCCAGGCTTCTGGAAATCATGCAAAAACCACCCGCAGGCGGCGCGGTTTACGACTACGTCCGCTGGGCCAAGGAGGTCGATGGCGTTACCGATGTGCTGCCGCTACCCAAGCGCCGAGGCGCGGGTACGGTCGATTTGGTCATTACGTCGGGCAGCGGACTTCCTTCGGCTGAGGTCGTAGCTGAATGCCTGGAATATGTTCTAGACCAGTGTTCTGTTATCGCCGATGTATGGGTGTATGTCCCGACTATTCGTGTCGTCCACTCCACCGCAAAAGTTGAGTTAGCGAGCGGCTATTTACTTGCAGATGTACAGATTGCCGCACAGGCAGCTTACGACGCCCTGCTGGGGGCGCTAAAGCCTCGCGAGATGCTGAAACGCTCGCAAATTGAGGCCATGATCAACAACCTTGCAGGAGTTGTGGATCGCTCGGTCACAACGCCTGTTGCCAACGTTAACCCGTCGGAAGATCCAACCCTGATCGGCTGGATTCGGCCGGGAACACTGACTTTGGGGCTGCTGGAATGAGCAGTCTTTCTGATCAATTAAAGCTGCTGCTGCCGCCAGTTTCTTACGACGGCGCTGCACCTAGACTGTCGGCTGCGCTTGAAGCGGAAGCCAATGCCTTGACGCTTAGTGAGTCGAGTGCAGATCTGGTGTACAGGGCCATTTTCCCCGACTCAGGAGAAGCGTTAACCGATTGGGAAAGAGTGTTGGGCTTACCTGATCCCTGTCTGATCGGCGTGCCTCAGTCAGGCAGTCAGCGTGTACAGGCCGTGGTCAGCAAACTTAAGTGGCGAGGTGGGCAGAGCAAAGCGTTCTTTATCTCCCTCGCCAAAAGCCTTGGCTACGACATCACTATCACCACATTCCGCCCGCCCCGAGCGGGCATCGCTAGAGCAGGCGATCCCGTCTATGGCGGGGACTGGGCCTTCACCTGGCGCGTCAACGCACCGGCTGAGTCCATCACCTATGCCCGAGCAGGGATCGCCAGAGCGGGCGATCCTGTGGCGGCTTGGGGCAATAAATCCCTCGAATGCAGGCTGTCTCAGATGCAGCCCGCCGAATCCATTTTACTGTTCGGTTACGGAGACCACTGATGCAGAAAATCGGGCAAAGCACCAGTTCCGCGAATGCGGCTGGTGAGTTCACTGTTGGCAACCCTGGCGCTGGCGTAGATGCCACGCAAATAATGGTGCCTTGGCTAAACGCCGTGCAGCGCGAATTAGTTGCCGTCGTGCAAGGAGCTGGCTTGGCACTTGATCCTGATAAAGACGATCAGGTTCTTGAAGCGTTGCGCACGATTATTCGGCAAGGCGCCAGCGCATTTGCGCTGGATAGCGGCACTACAAACTCCTATGCCGTTGTTTATTCCCCGGCAGTCATATCCATGGCCGATGGAATGGTTTTGCGGTTTAAGGCAAAAGCATCGAACTCCGGCCCCAGCACGTTCTCCCCAAATGGCATGCCTGCAAAGCCAATTGTCGGGCTGGCACAGGCAGCTCTTCAGGGTGCTGAGATATCCGCTAGCGGGATATGCACAGTCATCTGGTCAGCCAGTCTGGATAGCTGGGTGCTGTTGAGTTGTACCGGTGGGAGCCCTCAAGTTCCCGTTGCAACCAAGCCTCAGCATGCTGTTCCGCTTAGTCAAGTTCTGAGTAATTACCGGAAGCTTACGAGCAGTGGCTCATTTGTCGTCCCGGACGGCGTTACCCAGATATGGATAACAGCAGTTGCTGGGGGTGGTGGCGGCGGCGGCGCAGCAGGCTCGTCCGTTGCTGGTAATGCAAGATCAGGTGGCGGCGGCGGCGGCGGGGCTGGCCAGTCAGTCATCAGAGAAGCCTATGTGGTAACTCCAAAGCAGGTAATACCCATTGTTATTGGTGCGGGTGGTGCGGCCGGCACTGGTGGCGTTCCTGGAGTTGGCAACGCATACGGGTATGACGGAAGTGCTGGTGGAAACACAGTCATAGGCACGCTTGTAACCCTGTATGGCGGTGCTGGCGGTTTCGGTGGGGTTTATAGCGCTACTGTCGGTGCTGGCGGTGGTGGTGGGCCTGGATATCCATCTGGTGGTACGGGTGATGATGGTGCAGCCGGTGCCGGTGGTGGTGCTGGGGCTGGCACTTATTTTGGCTCCGGTGCTTCCCGCGTTAGAGGAGGCTCAATGGGGTCCAATGCTGGGGCTGCTTATGGTGCCGGTAGCGGTGGAGGTGGCGGTGGTGGTTCATACCAAGCGACGACCACTAGTGGCGGCAACGGATCTTCTGGGGTTGCAGGCCTAGTCCTGATTGAATGGTGATTTTATGACTAAACAAGTTTTGTACAACAAGGCAACCGGCGAAGTTTTACAGTGGCAGGACGCTGACCAGTTCAGCTACGCATCACCTACAGGCGCAATGAGCGTATTAAAAGTGACCGAGTCACAATGGGAAAGGCAGAGCGCTTTGCGTTGGGTGGTCAATAACTCCCTGAGCACCTCGCCCCCTCTACTTCCAGAGGTGCCGCCAACGACAAAAGAAGAGGTCGAAGCGGTGCGTCTACGCGCCTATGCAGAGCCTTTGACGGGATCTGATCGATACTTTGCTGAGGCCCAGCGCATGCAGCTAATGGGTGAGGACGGATGGGAGGCTATACGGGCTGAAGGTGTTGTCCGCTTCAAAGCCATTCAAGCGGAATTCCCTTGGCCGGAGAGCGCATCGAATTCGATTGCTTAGCATTTCAATTATGCGGTCGCACTGGATGCAGGGCGGGCCTCGGTGCCAAATGAAGCGCTAAATGAATTCGCGCAGGAACTGTTGGCAGTGCCAAGTACGGCGTCGCACGGTGCCAAATGCGGCGCGCGCTTACACCCACAGGTTTTGATTTCAATTTGAAATCAGCGCTTGACCATTCGACTAGATGATAAGCATTATCATTCGCTCGAAATGGATCAGGTTCTCCCGTGAGTCAATCGCGCTTCAACCACGTCTTCCTCACTCAGCGCACTTCGCTGCTGCGTACGCTGGAACGGATGGTCAACAATCACAGCACCGCTGAAGACCTGTTGCAGGAAACCTACCTGCGCGTCACGCGGGCGTTGAGCGAGCGGGCCATCGATCACCTTGAACCCTTTGTGTTCCAGACCGCGCGCAATCTGGCGCTCGATCATTTGCGTGCGCGCAAGATCCATTCGCGAACGATGGTCGATGATGTGCCGCAGGAAATCGTGCACAGCATCGCCGCCCCCGCCAGCAGCGCCGAAGACGCTGCCCATGCTGAACAAATGCTGGAGCGCCTGAACGTGAGCCTCAGTGAACTCAGCTCCCGCCAGCAGCAGATTTTCATCCTCAGCCGCCTGCACGGGCACAGCTATCAGGAAATCGCCGACGAGCTGAACGTCTCCCTCAGTACCGTGCAGAAAGAACTCAAGCTCATCATGTCGATCTGCATCGGTGTTGCTGAACGTTTGAATGGCGACTGATGCCGTAGGATTTTTCTGTAAGCGCGAGGATCGACTGCACTGATCATCGGGCTTTGTTACCCTTGCCCGACTTTTACGCTTCACTGAATAAAGCAGCCGTGCACAGACACTGCCGAGGAAACACCGTGACGGACACCCACCGCCCTCCTTCGCCGCCGTCGGCGCAGGACGCCGCAAGCGCAATGGACCAGGCTCTGGACTGGCTCATCGTGCTCGGCAGTCCGGATGAAGAGCAGACCCGGCAATTTCATGCGTGGCTGGCGGCTGATCCGTTGAATGCCGAAGCCTTCGCCAAGGCCCAGGCTATCTGGGACGGCCCGCAGATCGCCCAATGCGCACAAAGCCTCGCCAGCAAACCGGCCAAAGTCACCTTCCTTTCGCGCCTGCGTCCGCACTGGAAACCACTGGCGACGGCGGCGATTGTGCTTCTTGGCTTGTTCAGTTTCAGCAATCTGCCAATGCGGATTCAGGCCGATCACCTGACCGTGGTCGGCGAGCGCCAGCGCCTGCAACTGGAGGACGGCTCGAAAGTCCTGCTGAATACCAACTCGGCGTTTTCCAGCACCATCAACGACCAACAGCGGGTTGCGCGCCTGTATCAGGGTGAGGCGTTTTTCGAGGTCGGCGCCAATCGCGGGCAGCCGCTGGAAATCGATGCCGGCCCGGTCACCGCCAGCGTGCGCGACACTGCGTTCGCCGTGCGTTATCTGGACGGCGTGGCGCAGGTCAATGTGCAGCGTGGCGATGTCGATCTGCGCGCCACTCATAACGATGCCCGGGTACGCCTTTCCGCCGGGGAAAGCATCCGCATCGGCCCCAACGGTTTCGACCGTCCGGCCAAACTCGATGCCGCCACCGATCTGGCCTGGGTCCAGGGTCGACTGGTGTTCGAAAATTGTCCGCTGAATCAGGTGCTGGCTGAACTGCGCCGCTACTATCCGGGCTGGATCATCAACACCAATGAGCAATTGGCCGATGTCGCCGTCACCGGCAACTACCGCCTCGATCAGCCGCTGGACGTGGTGCGCTCCCTCGCCCACATCACCTCGGCGCGCCTGCAGGAATTCCCCGCGCTGGTGATCTTGAACTAAATGAGAATTATTTTTACTCGATAGCCGAAGCCGGTACGTCTCGTTATAGCCAATGCAATTGATTCGCATCTCCTGACGCGAATCAGCACCTATAAAGATTCGTGCGACACGGAGCGCTATCGATGTCCTCACGCCTTACCCGCCAGACTTCCAACCCTTCCCGCGTATTGTCGCTGCTGACCGCTGCCATCCTGATGGCCGGCACTGCACCGTTGCTGGCTGCCACCGAGCAACCGGCACGCAACATGGGTGATTACTCGTTCGCCATCGGTCAGCAGCCGCTGGTGTCGGCACTCAATGCCTTCACCGCCGTGACCGGCTGGCAGGTCGGCTTGCCGGCGGAACTGGGTCAGAACGTATCTTCGCCGGGCGTGCGCGGTTCGCTGCCACCGGAGAAAGCGCTGGAGCGTCTGTTGGTGGGGACCAACCTGAGCTTCCGCAAGCTGAGCAACAACAACGTGGTGCTGGAGAAACGCAAAAACAGCGGCGCGTTGAATCTGGATCAGGTGACCATCAGCGCCACTCGCCAGGAACAGTCGGTAAACAGCGTTCCAGCGACCGTCACCGTGCAGACCCGTCAGGATCTGGATCGCAACAACGTCAACACCATCAAGGATCTGGTGCGCTACGAGCCGGGTGTGTCGGTTGGCGGTGCCGGTCAGCGTGGCGGCATCAGCGGCTACAACATCCGTGGTATCGACGGCGACCGCATCCTGACCCAGGTTGACGGCGTGGAAGTGCCGGACGGTTTCTTCAACGGCCCGTACGCCAAGACTCAACGCAATTACGTTGACCCGGAAATCGTCAAACGCGTGGAAATCCTCCGTGGCCCGGCCTCGGTGCTGTACGGCAGCAACGCCATCGGCGGCGCGGTCAGCTACTACACCCTCGATCCGGACGACATCATCAAACCCGGCAAAGACGTCGGCGCCCGCCTGAAAACCGGTTACAGCTCGGCCGATGACAGCTGGCTGAAGTCCGCCACCGTTGCCGGCCGTGCCGAGCAGTTCGACGGCTTGCTGCATTACAGCCAGCGTGACGGCCATGAAACCGATTCCTACGGCAGCAACAACGGCACCGGCCTTGAGCGCACCGCCGCCAACCCGGAAGACGTCAAGGCGACCAACGTGCTGGCCAAGATCGGCTGGAACTACAACGAAGATTCGCGTCTGGGCCTGACCTACGAAAAGTACAAGGATGATCGCGACACCGATCAGAAAAGCGCCTACGGCGGTCCTTACTTCGCAGGTGCCCCGACCATCCCCGACAGCGTGCTGCCCGGCGGCATGTACCAGTGGCGTACCGGCAACGACACCATCACCCGTGAGCGTTTCGGCCTGGAGCACACCTTTGCGCTCGACAGCCTGCTGGCGGATAACGTGAAGTGGACCCTCAACCACCAGATCGCCAAAACCGATCAGAGCACCGAAGAGTTCTACTACCCGATGTCCCGCAAAGTGTTGCGTACCCGCGACACTATTTATGAAGAAAAACAGTGGGTGTTCGACGCACAACTGGACAAAGCGTTTGCCATCGGTGACACCGATCACGTCCTGACTTACGGCACCACCATCAAGCAGCAGAAAGTCACCGGCTCGCGCAGCGGCGACGGCAAGTGCCTGGCGGTCGGCCGTGGCTGCACCGCCATTGGCGCGACCAGCGCTGCCGACGTGCTGAAGAAGTCCAGCGATTTCCCGGACCCGACCATCAATACCTACAGCCTGTTCGCCCAGGACCAGATCAGCTGGAACAACTGGACCTTCCTGCCGGGCCTGCGCTACGACTACACCCAGCTCAAGCCGCACATCACTCAGGAATTCCTCAATACCGTGGCGGCTGACGGCAAAGGCACGGTCAGCGACGAGAACAAGACCTGGCACAAAGTCTCGCCGAAATTCGGCCTGACCTACGCGTTCAACGACAACTACACCTGGTACGGTCAGTACGCCGAAGGCTTCCGCACCCCGACCGCCAAAGCGCTGTACGGTCGCTTCGAGAACGCCACCACCGGCTACAACGTGGCGCCGAACCCGGACCTGGAACCGGAAAAAAGCAAAAGCTATGAAACCGGTCTGCGTGGCAACTTCGAGTCCGGCTCGTTCGATGTGGCGGTGTTCTATAACAAGTACCGCGATTTCATCAACGAAGATGCGGTCACCCCGGGCTACAGCGAGCTGACCTTCCAGTCGAGCAACATCAAGCACGCAACCATCAAGGGCGCCGAAGTCAAAGGTCGTCTGAACCTCGATTCGTTCGGTGCGCCACAAGGCCTGTACACCCAAGGCTCGATTGCCTACGCCTACGGTCGCAACAACGACAGCGGCGAGCCGCTGAACAGCGTCAACCCGCTGACCGGCGTGTTCGATCTCGGTTACGACCAGGACAACTACGGCGGCCTGCTGAGCTGGACCGTAGTGAAGAAAAAGGACCGTGTCGACGACACTCAATTCAAGTCGCCGGACGGCGTCAGCAGCCAGTTCAAGTCGCCGGGCTTCGGCATTCTGGATCTGGCCGGTTACTACAAAGTCACCGACGACGTCACCGTCAGCGGCGGAGTTTACAACCTGACCGACAAGAAATACTGGCTGTGGGACGACGTGCGCGGTTACGACGGCGTCGGCGAAGCTTCGGTCATCAGCCCGGCCAACATGGACCGCCTGACTCAGCCGGGTCGCAACTTCGCGATCAACCTGATCTGGGACATCTGATCCGGCCAACCTCGCTGCGCGTTTGTGCATGACGCGCAGTGAGGTTTTTTTACGCTCAGGCGTCTTCTTGTTCGTCTCGTTACCAAGCGCCACTTTTTCTCAAGGATTTCCCATGACCGCTCAAGACACCGCACAACGCCCTGCCCTGCGTTCGCAACGCTTGAATCAGATCACCAACGAGCCGCACAGCAAACTCGACGCGCTGGTCAAAGCTCATGCGCCGTTCGAGACCCGCGCCAATTTCGCTCGCTTCGTCGTCGCGCAGTATCTGTTCCAGTCGGAACTGGTTGATCTGTACAACGATGCCGAACTGACCGCGATCGTGCCTGACTTGCCGGCTCGTTGCCGCGCCGATGCGGCCAAGGCTGACCTCGCCGACCTGGAAACCGAAATCCCGGCACCGGTTGCCGGCGCCTTGAAAAACCCGAGCAGGGCTCGTGCTCTGGGCTGGATCTTCGTCTCCGAAGGTTCCAAGCTCGGCGCTGCATTCCTGATCAAGCGCGCTGTGGCGCTGGACCTCAGCGACAGCTTCGGCGCCCGTCACCTGGGTGAACCTGAAGGTGGCCGCGCCGAAGGCTGGAAAAGCTTCATCAAGACCCTCGACTCGCTGCAATTCAGCGCCGAGGAAGAAGCTGAAGCAGAGCAAGGTGCCGTGGATGCGTTCAACCGTTTCACCGTGTTGCTGGAACAGGCTTACGCCACCGAAGCCGAACTGGCCTGATCAGCAACACAAATCCCCTTGTGGGAGCTAGCCTGCTGGCGATGGCGGTGTATCAGTCGACATCTATATTGTCTGACCCGCCATCGCTAGCAGGCTAGCTCCCACAGGGAACTGCACAAGTCTGTAAGATTGCCGTTTCGCCTCACGCATTCCCCCGAGCCCATGCCGCAACCAGCCTCCTCGAAACTCGCCCGCCTGCTGTTCGGTCTGCTGGCCTACGTCAGCCTCGGCATTGGCCTGATCGCCATCGTCGTGCCCGGCCTGCCGACCACCGAGTTCATCCTGCTCGCCGCCTGGGCCGCCACCCGCAGTTCGCCGCGCCTGAGTGCCTGGCTGGAAAACCATCGCCTGTTCGGCCCGATCCTCAGCAACTGGCGCAACGGCAAGATCATTGCGCGCAAAGCCAAGGTCAGCGCCACGGTCAGCATGCTGCTGTGTGCAACGTTGATGCTGGTGATGCTCGATCACGGCTGGCCGATTTATCTGGCGATTGGCGGGATGCTGATGGGCAACCTGTGGATCTGGTCACGCCCCGAAGCCCTAACAACCTGAGATCACACCGACTCCTGTGGCGAGGGGATTTATCCCCGTTCGGCTGCGAAGCAGTCGTGAATTCATTCGACGCGGTAGTTCAGTCAAATCGCAATTGTCTGGTTTGGGGCCGCTACGCAGCCCAACGGGGATAAATCCCCTCGCCACAAAAGCGCTCTCCAGCCGATTCCTTTGGTTGTTTCATCACTGAAACATCCCTGTAATTAATCCCTTTTTCAGCACATTCCCCTGCGCAAACGTTTACCCACTACCGTTCGTCGGTACCCGCCTCATGCCGCTGCGCCCCACGCCGATGCCTTTGAATGGCGCTGAATGGATTTGGCGAACCGGATAGTTCATATCCGCAAGCCACCCGTTTATTCATTCGCGAGATCGCCCCATGTTCGACTCTCTTTCCATTCGCCTGAAAATCGTTCTGCTGTCCGGCCTGTGCCTGCTCGGCGTAGTCGCGCTGATCGTTGGCATCAACATTTACCAGACCAACCAGAACGACGAACTGGTCAGCACCTCCAGCAGCAAGATGCTCACCGTCAGTGTGCAGAACCTGTTGCAGGCCAAAGCTGCCGAGCAAGCCGTGCGGGTGCAGAAAACCTTCGGCGAAAGCCTGTTGGTGATCACCGCCCTGGCGGATCAGATCAAGGACATGCGCGTGATGGCCGCCAAGCGTTCGCTGGACGCTGGCGCGGTGCGCGAAGAGTTGAACCAGAGTCTGAAAACCGCCTTCGAGCGCAACGACAAAGTGCTCGGCATCTGGCTCGCCTTTGAGCCCAACGGGCTGGACGGCAAGGACAGCGAGTTCATCAATGACGCTGCACGCCAGTCCAACGAAGTCGGGCGCTTCGCGACCTATTGGAGTCGTGCTGCCGGTTCGGCGCTGAACACGATCATGGTCGAAGAGGACATGACCAAAACCACCCTCAGCGTCAGCGGTACGCCGTACAACAGCTGGTACACCTGCCCTCGCGACAACAAGCGCACCTGCCTGCTCGATCCGTATGCCGACACCGTGGGCACCAAGGAAATGTTGATGACCACCATTTCCGTGCCGTTGATCGTCGACGGCAAAACCATCGGCGTGGTCGGTGTCGACATCGCACTCGACGCCCTGCAAGCGGCAGCGGTGGACTCCCAGCGTGATCTGTTCAACAGCGCCGGGCATATGCTCATCGTTTCCGGCAGCGGCGTACTCGGGGCCGACAGTTCCGACGCGACCAAGGTCGGCAAGAAAATCAGCGACACCCTCGGAGCTGACGGCAAAGACGTCCTGCAACTGCTGAGCAGTGGCACACCGAAGATTCTCGAACAGGGCGACCTGATCCGCGCCGTGTACCCGGTCGATCCGATTGGCAACTCGCGGGCGTGGGGCGTGGTCATCGACCTGCCGAAACAAGTGCTGCTGGCCGATTCGGTCAAACTGCAAACGGTGCTCGACGATGCTCAGGAAACCGGTGTTCTCACTGCATTGCTGGTGGCTGTAGTCGCCGGTCTGGTGGGCCTGTTGCTGATCTGGCTCACGGCTTCGGGCGTCACTCGGCCGATCAACAGCGTCGCCGAGATGCTGAAAAATATCGCCAGCGGCGAAGGCGATCTGACCCAGCGTCTGAACTACACGAAGAAGGATGAACTCGGCGAACTGGTGAACTGGTTCAACCGTTTCCTCGACAAGCTGCAACCGACCATCGCGCAGATCAAGCAGAGCATCACCGAGGCCCGTGGCACCGCCGACCAGTCTTCGGAAATCGCCCGCCAGACCAGCGAAGGCATGCAGGTGCAGTTCCGCGAGATCGATCAGGTTGCCACCGCGTCCAACGAAATGAGCGCCACTGCCCACGACGTCGCCAACAGCGCCTCGAACGCGGCCAACGCCGCCAAGGGTGCCGATCAGTCGGCGAAGGAAGGCATGTCGATCATCGAGCGCAGCACCCGCGACATCAATCAACTGGCCGATGAAGTCAGCAAGGCTGTGACCGAAGTCGAAGCACTGGCGGTCAACAGCGAGCAGATCGGCTCGGTGCTGGAAGTGATCCGCAGCATCGCTGAGCAGACCAACCTGCTGGCGCTCAACGCCGCCATCGAAGCGGCCCGTGCCGGTGAGAGTGGACGTGGTTTTGCGGTAGTGGCCGACGAGGTGCGTAATCTGGCCAAACGCACGCAGGATTCGGTGGAAGAAATTCGCGTGGTCATCGAGCGCATCCAGACCGGCACCCGTGGCGTGGTCGCGACCATGCATTCGAGCCAGACCCAGGCGCATAACAACGCCGGGCAAATCCGTCAGGCCGTGGATGCTCTGGGCAAGATCAGCGACGCGGTGACTGTGATCAGCGACATGAACCTGCAAATCGCCAGCGCCGCCGAACAGCAAAGCGCTGTGGCCGAAGAGGTCAACCGCAACGTCTCGGCGATTCGCACTGTGACCGAAACATTGACCGAACAAGCCACCGAATCGGCAGCGATCAGCAGCCAGCTCAATGCACTGGCCAGCCAGCAGATGAAATTGATGGATCAGTTCCGCGTATAACGCAACATCCCCAATCCCTGTGGGAGCTGGCTTGCCAGCGATGGCGGTGGATCAGTTGATCATTTTTTGACTGACACTCCGCTATCGCTGGCAAGCCAGCTCCCACAGGGGAAGTGTTCGTTGTTCGGGAATTTCATCGGACTCGATGATCTTTTGCTCTATCCTCGTCCTCTCGTTCCGGAGGGCCTTCGATGACTGATTTGCTCACGTCCATTCAAGCCGCGCTTGGCTTGCCGCACACGCCGATTCCGTTCACCGCCAGTGGCGCCCTGCCCTCGGCGTTCGCCGTGACTGATCTGGCCTGCGCCAGCATGGCGGCGGCCGCTCAGGCAGTCAGCGAACTGTTGAATCAACGCACCGGACACTTGCCGGCGATTGAAGTGGATAGACGACTCGCCTCGTTCTGGTTCGCCACTTCACTGCGTCCAGTTGGCTGGGAAGTGCCGCCACTGTGGGACGCGGTGGCCGGCGACTACGCAACGAAGGACGGCTGGATACGCCTGCACACCAACGCCCCGCACCATCGCGCCGCCGCCGAAAACGTACTCGGCGCCTGTGCCGACCGTGCGGCCATGGCGGCAAAAGTCGCGCAATGGGCCAGCGCCGATCTGGAACAAGCGGTGGTCGAAGCCAAGGGCTGCGCCGCCGAAATGCGTAGTTGGGCGCAATGGCAGCAGCATCCGCAAGGCCTGGCGGTGAATGCCGAGCCGCTGGTTGATTTCAGCTTCGAAGATTCAGCGAAACTCCGGCCGTGGTCAGGCTCGGCGGCTCAACCGCTGGCCGGAATCAAAGTGCTCGATCTGACCCGAGTGCTCGCTGGCCCCATCGCCAGCCGTTTTCTCGCAGGCCTCGGCGCCGACGTGCTGCGCATCGATCCGCCGACCTGGAACGAGCCGGGCGTGGTGCCGGAAGTTACCCTCGGCAAACGCTGTGCGCGGCTGGATCTGCATGATCCGGCGGATCGTGCGGTGTTCGAAAACTTGCTGAAAGACACCGACATTCTGCTGCATGGCTACCGCGCCGACGCTCTGGAACATCTCGGATTCGGCGCAGAACGCCGCCGACAATTGGCGCCGGGGCTGATCGACGTCTGCCTCAACGCCTACGGCTGGAGCGGCCCGTGGCAGAATCGGCGCGGCTTCGACAGTCTGGTGCAGATGAGCAGCGGCATTGCCGAAGCCGGGCAGCGCTGGAAGAACGCCGACAAGCCGACGCCGTTGCCGGTGCAGGCGCTGGATCACGCGACCGGCTATCTGATGGCGGCGAGTGCGATCAAGTTACTGAGCAGCGCTGGCGGCTCGGCGCGATTGTCATTGGCGCGCACCGCGAAGCTGTTGATCGAACACGGGCCGGGAACGAGTGAGGCGTTGCGGGCAGAGGATCCGCAGGATCAAAGCACGCGTGTCGAGCAGACACCGTGGGGGCCGGCGCATCGGTTACAGGTGCCGGTGAAGATCAAAGGCACGCCGTTGCGATGGGCGCTGCCGGCCACGGAATTGGGTTCACATCGACCGAAGTGGTAGTCACTGTCAGGGCCCTATCGCTGGCAAGCCAGCTCCCACAGGTTCAGTGGTGTTCACAAAATTTGTATTCGACACAGACACTGTGGGAGCTGGCTTGCCAGCGATAGGGCCAGTTCGACCAACACAAATTCCGGATCAATCCACTCGGCTCAAGGATGTCCATAAAAGCTGCGCCGCATACCCCCGATAAGGTCGCCAGGCCTCAGCCCGCAGCAACATTTCCCGCGCCGTCGGCCGCTCACCGTCAACCACCTCCAGCGCCTTGAGTAACCCGACATCGCCATTTGGAAACCCATCCATATCACGCAACTGCCGCAGCGCAATGTACTGCGCCGTCCAGTCCCCGATCCCGTGCAGCGCCAACAACCGCGCCACCCCGCCCTCGCGTTCCGGCGCAAACAATGAAGGATCATCGAGCAACGCCTGCGCCACCCCGGACAGCGTCCGTCCACGACTTTT
Source organism: Pseudomonas sp. NPDC087346 (assembly GCF_044744235.1). Lineage (NCBI taxonomy): Bacteria > Pseudomonadati > Pseudomonadota > Gammaproteobacteria > Pseudomonadales > Pseudomonadaceae > Pseudomonas > Pseudomonas sp. NPDC087346. Next base: position 6,537 of record NZ_JBIUXX010000022.1, on the reverse strand, counting down.
CGGCATGCCCAGTGCCGCCAGATCAGCAACCGCCAACACGTCAGCCTCGGGAAACACATGAGTGATTCCAGGCACCGAAGAGCGCACCGCCGCGCCATACTGCGTTACCAGTTTCCCCGCCAGCCGAATTGCCGCGACAACCGTGATCTGCTGCCCGAGCACCGCACGAAACGCAAGTTCCAGACCATCCCACGCCCCCGGCACCCGCAGCCCCGGTCGCTCGTCGATCAACCGCGCCAGCAACGGATGCGGCGCCAGATGCCGCTGCATCGCGGCCAGATCCGCATCCAGATCAAACAACCGCCGCAGCCGCATAACGATTTCCGGCAGCGCCGCCGCATCAGGAAAATCCAGCTCGACCTCCAGCGCATCGCCCGTCCCGGGCCAGACCGAAACCGTGCCGTGCAATCCGTTCAAACCAATGCTGCGCGAGTACACGCCGTCAGCCACAACCTCCATCCCCACCAGTGCCCGCGCCGCGAGAAACCCGAGCATCGCCGGCCAGTCATAGGGCGGTTGATACGCCAAATGCAACCTCACAGCGACAGCAAACCGCTGTACAAGCCATACGCCGCCAATCCGGCACCGGCCACCACGCAGGCGAAAATGCCTTTCTCGACATGGGTGAACAACGGCTCGCCCTGCTCACGTTTGGCCTTGGCAAACAGGATCACCCCGGGCGCATAGAGCAACGCCGACAACAGCAGATATTTCACCCCACCGGCATACAACAGCCACACCGCATAACTCAGGGCGATGCCGCCGATCAGCAGATCCTTGGTGCGTTCAGCCGAGGCGTGTTCGTAGGTTTCACCGCGCCCGCTCAACAGCACCGCATACGCCGCCGACCACAGGTACGGCACCAGAATCATCGACGACGCGAGGTAAATCAGGCTGGTGTAAGTGCCGGCGGAAAACAGCGTGATCAACAGGAAAATCTGAATCATCACGTTGGTCAGCCACAGCGCATTGACCGGCACATGGTTGGCGTTTTCCTTTTTCAGAAACGCCGGCATGGTCTTGTCCTTGGCCGTGGCGAAGAGGATTTCCGCGCACAGCAGCGCCCACGACAGCAACGCACCGAGCAGGGAAATCGCCAGGCCGATGCTGATCAGCAACGCGCCCCACGGCCCGACAATGTGCTCCAGCACCGCCGCCAACGACGGGTTCTGCAGGTTCGCCAGTTCCGGCTGGCTCATGATCCCCAGCGACAGCACGTTGACCAGCACCAGCAGCGCCAGCACCCCGATAAATCCGATCACCGTGGCGCGGCCAACGTCGCTGCGTTTCTCCGCACGGGCCGAGTAGACGCTGGCGCCTTCGATGCCGATGAACACGAACACTGTCACCAGCATCATGTTGCGCACCTGGTCCATCACCCCGCCGAAATTCGGGTTGCTCTCGCCCCAGATGTCACGGGTAAAAATATCAGCCTTGAATGCCACGGCAGCGATGACGATGAACATGATCAGCGGCACCACCTTGGCCACGGTGGTCAACTGATTGATCAGCGCCGCCTCCTTGATCCCGCGCAGCACCAGGAAATGCACGGCCCACAGCAACACCGAAGCGCAGGCAATAGCGATGGGCGTATTGCCCTGGCCAAACACTGGGAAGAAGTAACCGAGGGTGCTGAACAACAAAACGAAATAGCCGACGTTACCCAGCCAGGCGCTGATCCAGTAACCCCACGCCGACGAGAAGCCCATGTAGTCGCCGAACCCGGCCTTGGCGTAGGCATAGACCCCGGAATCCAGCTCCGGCTTACGGTTGGCCAGAGTCTGAAAGACAAACGCGAGGGTGAGCATGCCAATCGCCGTGATACCCCAACCGATCAGGATCGCACCGGCATCGGCACGGGCCGCCATGTTCTGCGGCAAAGAGAAAATCCCCCCGCCGATCATCGAGCCCACCACCAGGGCGATCAACGCGCCAAGGCGCAGCTTTTGCGTCGGTTGCGACATTCATTTCTCCCTTGAGATGTGCGGTGAAGTTTTATTTGTAACCAATATTAACTAAACGATTAAAGCCTGATCACGTTTATCAGGTAATGCCAACAAACGCCCATTTATATATAGCGGATGACTCTAACGCCTAGCACGTTAAGACAGTTTTGTGCGCTGATCCTAATAAATCAATTCTGTACTGAAAACAGATGTGGAAAATTTGCCAAAAGCTGAAAAAGAACTAGCGTGTTAATTCGAAAGTAATAATAGGCATTCCCAACCACGCAGCAAGAAAGCCTCTAGGACGGGCCTTTGAGAAAGTAGCCTTATGCCTTCAGCCGTTTCATAAGTCATTCATTAACAATGGAATGTGACCATGCACTGATCTAAGTCAGCTGTTTGAATAGCCAACAGATCTACGCTGTGAACTCTTCTCTCCTGCAATGGAGTCATGCAATGTCTGAAGCTCCCGGAAAACTACGACTAGGTGCACTGGTTGCATTGGTAGTCGGCTCAATGATCGGTGGCGGGATATTCTCTTTGCCACAAAACATGGCAGCCAGCGCCGACGTCGGCGCGGTATTGATCGGCTGGGCCATCACCGCCGTCGGCATGCTCACCCTCGCTTTTGTCTTCCAAACCCTTGCCAATCGAAAGCCTGACCTGGACGGCGGTGTCTACGCCTACGCCAAGGCCGGTTTCGGCGATTACATGGGTTTCTCGTCCGCCTGGGGTTACTGGATCAGTGCATGGCTGGGCAACGTCGGTTACTTCGTTCTGCTCTTCAGTACCCTCGGCTACTTCTTCCCGGTTTTCGGTGAAGGCAACACCGTTGCTGCGGTGATTGGTGCCTCGGTACTGCTGTGGGCCGTGCACTTTCTGGTGCTGCGCGGGATCAAGGAAGCGGCGTTCATTAACCTGGTGACCACCGTCGCCAAGGTCGTGCCGCTGCTGCTGTTCGTGCTGATCGCGGTGTTCGCTTTCAAACTGGACATCTTCACCGCTGACATCTGGGGCATAAAAAACCCGGATCTGGGCAGCGTGATGAACCAGGTGCGCAACATGATGCTGGTCACCGTGTGGGTGTTCATCGGCATCGAGGGCGCGAGCATCTTCTCGGCCCGTGCAGAAAAACGCTCGGACGTGGGCAAGGCCACCGTGATCGGCTTCATCACCGTGCTGCTGTTTCTGGTGCTGGTGAACGTGCTGTCGCTGGGCATCATGACCCAACCGGAACTGGCCAAACTGCAGAACCCGTCGATGGCTGCCGTGCTTGAACACGTGGTCGGTCACTGGGGTGCGGTGCTGATCAGCGTCGGTCTGATCATCTCGCTGCTGGGTGCGCTGCTGTCGTGGGTGCTGCTGTGTGCGGAGATTATGTTCGCCGCCGCCAAAGACCACACCATGCCGGAGTTTCTGCGCAAGGAAAACGCCAACCACGTACCGGTCAACGCCCTGTGGCTGACCAACGCGATGGTGCAGATTTTCCTGATCATCACCCTGTTCTCGGCCAGCACTTATCTGTCACTGATCTACCTCGCCACCTCGATGATTCTGGTGCCTTACCTGTGGTCGGCGGCCTATGCCCTGCTGCTCGCGGTACGCGGCGAAACCTACGAAGGCTTCGTGGCCGAACGGCGCAAGGATCTGATCATCGGCGGCATCGCCCTGATCTACGCGGTGTGGCTGCTGTATGCCGGCGGGGTCAAGTATCTGCTGCTCTCGGCCCTGCTCTATGCGCCCGGCGCGATCCTGTTCGCCAAGGCCAAGATCGAACTCAAACAACAGGTTTTCACCAACGTCGAGAAGCTGATTTTCGCCGCAGTGGTCGTGGGTGCCCTGGTGGCAGCCTACGGTCTCTACGACGGCTTCCTGACTCTGTAATTGCTCAATGTTTATCTCTGGAGGATCACTGATATGACCACGGAAAAAGTTAAGTACGGCGTCCATTCCGAAGCCGGCAAACTGCACAAAGTCATGGTTTGCTCCCCTGGTCTGGCCCATCAGCGCCTGACCCCGAACAACTGCGATGATCTGCTGTTCGACGACGTCCTGTGGGTCGCCCAGGCCAAGCGTGACCACTTCGATTTCGTCACCAAGATGCGTGAACGCGGAATCGATGTGCTGGAAATGCACAACCTGCTGACCGACATCGTCGCCATCCCGGAAGCGCTGGACTGGATTCTTGATCGCAAGGTCACCGCCGACTCGGTGGGCCTGGGCCTGATCAACGAAGTGAAATCCTGGCTGAAGAGCCTGGAGCCGCGACACATCGCCGAATTCCTGATTGGCGGCGTCTCCGCCGAAGACCTGCCGGACAGCTTTGGTGGCAAGACCATCCAGATGTTCCGCGACTTCCTCGGCCACTCCAGCTTCATTCTGCCGCCGCTGCCGAACACCCAGTTCACCCGCGACACCACTTGCTGGATCTACGGTGGCGTGACGCTGAACCCGATGTACTGGCCGGCACGCCGTCAGGAAACCCTGCTGGCCGCCGCCATCTACAAATTCCACCCGCAGTTCACCAACGCCGAATTCGAAATCTGGTACGGCGATCCGGACAAGGAACACGGCAGCTCCACCCTTGAAGGCGGCGACGTGATGCCGATCGGTAACGGCGTGGTGTTGATCGGTATGGGCGAACGCTCTTCCCGTCAGGCCATCGGCCAACTGGCGCTGAACCTGTTCAAGAACAAAGCCGTCGAGAAAGTCATCGTTGCCGGCCTGCCGAAGTCCCGCGCCGCGATGCACCTGGATACCGTGTTCAGCTTCTGCGACCGCGACCTCGTCACCATATTCCCGGAAGTGGTCAACCAGATCGTCGCCTTCACTCTGCGACCTGACGAAAGCAAACAGGGCGGCATCGACATCCGCCGCGAAGAAGGCACCTTCCTCGACACCGTGGCCAAAGCCCTCAATCTGAAAGCGTTGCGCGTGGTGGAAACCGGCGGCAACAGCTTCGCCGCCGAGCGCGAGCAATGGGATGACGGCAACAACGTGGTGGCAGTGGAACCGGGCGTGGTCATCGGCTACGACCGCAACACCTACACCAACACCCTGCTGCGCAAGGCCGGGATCGAGGTCATCACCATCAGCGCCGGCGAACTCGGCCGGGGCCGTGGCGGCGGCCACTGCATGACCTGCCCGATCATCCGCGACCCAATCGACTACTAAACCTCTGAGCCCTGGCCGCCGCTTACCCAGCGCGGCCAGGGGGATAACCGATACCGAAGGAGATCCATCATGGCTTTTAACATTCACAACCGTAACCTGCTCAGCCTGGAACACCACACCCCACGTGAGCTGCGTTACCTGCTGGACCTGTCCCGCGACCTGAAACGTGCCAAATACACCGGCACCGAGCAGCAACACCTGAAGGGCAACAACATTGCCCTGATCTTCGAAAAAACGTCGACCCGTACCCGTTGCGCATTCGAAGTCGCGGCCTATGACCAAGGCGCCAACGTCACTTACATCGACCCGAACTCTTCGCAGATCGGCCACAAGGAAAGCATGAAGGACACAGCCCGCGTGCTGGGTCGCATGTACGACGCCATCGAATACCGTGGCTTCAAGCAGGAAATCGTCGAAGAACTGGCCAAGTTCGCAGGCGTGCCGGTGTTCAACGGTCTGACCGATGAATATCACCCGACTCAGATGATCGCCGACGTGCTGACCATGCGTGAGCACGCCGACAAGCCGATCCATGAAATCAGCTACGCCTACCTCGGCGACGCGCGCAACAACATGGGCAACTCGCTGCTGCTGGTCGGCGCCAAACTCGGCATGGACGTGCGCATCTGCGCGCCAAAAGCCCTGTGGCCACTGGATGATCTGGTCGCTCGCTGCAAAAAATACGCTGAAGAAAGTGGTGCCCGCATCACCCTTACCGAAGACCCGAAAGCCGCAGTCAAAGGCGTGGACTTCATCCACACCGACGTCTGGGTATCGATGGGCGAGCCGGTTGAAGCCTGGGCCGAACGTATCCAGCAACTGCTGCCGTACCAGGTCAACGCCGAACTGATGAAAGCCACCGGCAACCCACGCACCAAGTTCATGCACTGCCTGCCGGCGTTTCACAACAGCGATACCAAGGTTGGCAAACAGATTGCCGAGCAGTATCCGCATCTGGCCAACGGCATAGAAGTAACCGACGACGTGTTCGAATCGCCAGCCTGCATCGCCTTCGAGCAAGCGGAAAACCGCATGCACACCATCAAGGCGATCCTGGTTTCGACCCTGGCTGATCTGTAACTGATAAAGCTCCCACTGAAGGAACCGGTTCCAAATGTGGGAGCTAGCCTGCTAGCGATTGCAATGTGTCAGTCGCCATCGTCGGTGACTGATCGATCGCCATCGCCAGCAGGCTAGCTCCCACAGGGGATCTCGGTTCCGACAGGGAAATCGAGTCGTTTGCCATTCCTCTGTTTAGAAGGACATGCACCATGCGTATCGTCGTAGCTCTGGGCGGTAACGCCCTGCTCCGCCGTGGTGAACCGATGACCGCTGACAATCAGCGCGCCAACATCCGCATCGCCACCGAGCAAATCGCCAAGATCCATCCCGGCAACCAACTGGTCATCGCCCACTG
>NZ_JBIUXX010000021.1:93608-94904 GCF_044744235.1 Pseudomonas sp. NPDC087346 | reverse complement strand
TTGAGGATCACCGAAGTGTCCAGGCCGCCGGAATACGCCAGAACGACCTTGTTTACGTCCGCCATGCCATCACTCCACGGGGTAATACGGAAAGCCGAGGAGTCTACCGCTCAAACGCGATAATTTACAGAGGCGCGACAGCTTAAGACGACAAAGCGACAGATTGTTTCGATTGCGCGACGATGACCGGCGAGTCAGGAAGTTGCTGCTGTGCTCGCCGGGGTGCTGGCCTGCGGTGCCGGGGTTGCCACTGGTGCCACCCGCGCCAGGTGCACGTTGACTCGACGATTCTTCGCCCGGTTGACAGCATTGGTGTTTGGCACCAATGGGTAGCGTTCGCCGTGGAAGCGCACAGTGATCTGCGACTCCTGAATGCCGTTAGCCTTGAAGAAATCGACTACCGCCAAGGCGCGACGACGCGACAGCTCGCGGTTGGTCAGTCGGTTGCCGCTGTTGTCCGAGTGGCCATCGAGTTCGATATGGTTAACCGTCGGATCGGCCTTCATGTATTCGAGCATCACTTGCAGCTTGGCCTTGGCGGCGGCGTCCAGATCGATGCCTTCGCCGGGAAAGGCGATTTGCGACTGTTTGATCTGATCGAAATTCTGCGGCAGCAATTTCGCCACACACGTCTGATAGTCGTTGAAGGCCTTGCTGAATTTGACCGGCAACAGGCGTACTTCCGAGACCCGGCCATCGCCCGAAGCACGACGAATCACCGGGCTGCGCCCTTCAATCAGACCGCTGACCAGACTGGAAGCCTGCGCCTGCGAACTATTGAACAGCACGTTGCCGCTGCCGATGCGGACCGTGCCGAGATTGATATCGCCGCGTCCCGGCTGCCATGGTGCGGCGGCGGCGAGCAATGTCGCCGAACCGCCTCCGAGCATGGCGTTGTAGGCATTGAGCCTGAACGTCGCCTGTTCGCCCGCCTTGCGCACGAACTGGCCCGAGCCGAAATCAGTGATCGGCTGTGTCAGACGGCATTCGAACTTGTCCCCTTCGACCGTCCACTCAATGTTCTCCAGACGAGTCTGGTAAGTGAGCGCCATCGCGGGAAGGCTGGCAAACACACTGAGCAAGGCTAAATAACGCTGGCGCACGGGAGGCTCCATTGGCTTCTGAAACACAAAGACCGATTCACACTATGTTTACGGCATACCTACGGGATATCGGAAGCTTGCGGCAAAACTTGATAGCGAGTGCCTGCAAGAGTCTTTTCCGGTAGCATTCGCCTCAGTTTGACCCGCCTGGAATCCCCTCATGTCCGACCGCCTGACCCTGCTGCGTCCCGCC
>NZ_JBIUXX010000021.1:91779-93598 GCF_044744235.1 Pseudomonas sp. NPDC087346 | reverse complement strand
GCCGTGTTGACCAATACCGTTGCCGATGTGGCGCGCACTTTTGGTCGCGCCATCATCATGCCCAACCTGGTACCTCCGGTGCGCAACGCCGCTGAAGCCGACGGCTATCGCCAGCGGATTCTCGCTGCCCGCCCGGCCGGCAGTCAGTTTGAGCCACTGATGGTGCTGTACCTCACCGACCGCACCCAGCCCGAAGAAATTCGCGAAGCCAAGGCCAGCGGTTTTGTGCACGCCGCCAAGCTGTACCCGGCCGGCGCGACCACCAACTCGGATTCTGGCGTCACCAGCATCGACAAGATCTTCCCTGCGATCGAAGCCATGGCTGAAGTCGGGATGCCCTTGCTGATCCACGGTGAAGTCACCCGTGGCGATGTCGACGTGTTCGACCGCGAAAAAATCTTCATCGATGAACACATGCGTCGTGTGGTCGAGCGTTTCCCTACGCTCAAGGTGGTGTTCGAACACATCACCACCGCCGATGCCGTGCAGTTCGTCAACGAGGCCCCGGCCAACGTTGGCGCGACCATCACCGCGCATCACCTGCTCTATAACCGCAATCACATGCTGGTTGGCGGGATTCGACCGCACTTTTACTGCCTGCCGATCCTCAAGCGTAATACGCACCAGGAAGCTCTGCTCGATGCCGCTACCAGCGGCAGCGCGAAGTTCTTCCTCGGCACCGACTCGGCACCGCACGCCCAGCACGCCAAGGAAGCCGCCTGCGGCTGCGCCGGCTGCTACACCGCGTACGCTGCCATCGAGATGTATGCCGAAGCGTTCGAACAACGCAATGCACTGGACAAACTGGAAGCGTTCGCCAGCCTCAACGGCCCACGCTTCTACGGCCTGCCGGCCAACACCGACCGCATCACCCTGGTTCGTCAAGAATGGACCGCCCCGACCAGCCTGCCATTTGGCGAGCTGACCGTTATCCCGCTGCGCGCCGGTGAAAAACTGCGCTGGCGCCTGCTGGAGGAACACGCGTGAGTGAAGACCATTTCGACGACGAACTGGAAGGTCAAAGTGGCGGCGGCGGTTCCCGTCACCCGATGGCAGCACGCTTTCGCGGCTACCTGCCGGTAGTTGTCGACGTAGAGACAGGTGGCTTCAACTCGGCCACCGATGCGTTGTTGGAGATTGCTGCGACCACCATCGCCATGGATGAAAAGGGTTTTGTTTACCCGGATCACACTTACTTCTTCCGCGTCGAGCCTTTCGAAGGTGCCAACATCGAAGCGGCTGCGCTGGAGTTCACCGGGATCAAGCTTGATCACCCGTTGCGCATGGCCGTCAGTGAAGAAACGGCGCTGACCGACATCTTCCGTGGCATTCGCAAGGCGCTGAAAGCCAACGGCTGCAAGCGTGCAATTCTGGTCGGCCACAACAGCAGCTTTGACCTGGGCTTCCTCAATGCTGCCGTTGCGCGACTGGACATGAAGCGCAACCCGTTTCACCCGTTCTCCAGTTTCGACACCGCAACACTGGCTGGTCTGGCGTACGGCCAGACCGTGCTGGCCAAGGCCTGTCAGGCGGCTGACATCGACTTCGACGGCCGTGAGGCGCACTCCGCGCGTTACGACACCGAGAAGACTGCCGAGCTGTTCTGTGGCATCGTCAATCGCTGGAAACAGATGGGTGGCTGGGAAGACTTCGACGACTGATTAATGGTCGTCGGGTAAATCCCGCGCATAAAAAAACCGGCTCATGAGCCGGTTTTTTTGTACCTCGACGTTGCGCCTTACAGGGCAGCAGCGTTCTCGGTCAGGTATGCAGCAACGCCTTCTGGCGAAGCGTTCATGCCTTTGTCGCCTTTTTTCCA
>NZ_JBIUXX010000021.1:75499-91769 GCF_044744235.1 Pseudomonas sp. NPDC087346 | reverse complement strand
CGGAACGCGCCACGGAAAGCCACGCCGCCTTCGGATTCAACGTCGTAAGCCTTGGCGATTTCGTGCTTCATGTCGGCAGCCATGGTGTATTTCACCTGGCCGATGCCGCCATTGTTCACTGGAGTGTTGCGCCATGCGTTGTGGGTGAAGTGCGAGTCGATCGACACCGCGACCACTTCCACGTTACGCGCCTTGAAGTCAGCCATGCGGTTGTCCAGAGCGATCAGCTCGGACGGGCAGACGAAGGTGAAGTCCAGTGGGTAGAAGAACACCAGGCCGTATTTGCCTTTGATGGCCGAGGACAGGGTGAAGCTGTCACCGAGCTCGCCATTGCCGAGTACGGCCGGCACGGTGCAGTCAGGGGCTTGTTTGCCTACGACTACGCTCATTGATATCTCCTGGTGTAGAAACTTGAAGTTCAGGGTCCGGGCCAGCCTGCCACCCTGAGGCGACAGCCCTGTGACACGAACCCCCTTCGCAAGGGCCGACCATCATACACTGCGTATTTAGCCTGTCCTCAACGGTTTTTGCCGAAGCCGGCCAACTTCACCGGAATTCTGCGGCTTAGCAATTGGCCATTAACTGCCGTTCGTCAGTCACTCACGATTGCTTCACAAAGCTTACAGAAAGCACTTTGACAATCATTCTCGTTAACATTAAGATCCATCGCAATTGAGTCACAACCAGCGACGGTTCTCACTTATGTATGTTTGTCTCTGCACTGGCGTCACCGACGGACAGATCCGCGAAGCGATCTATGAAGGTTGCTGCAGCTATAAAGAAGTCCGCCAGGCTACCGGCGTAGCCAGTCAATGCGGCAAATGTGCCTGCCTGGCGAAGGAAGTGGTACGCGAAACCCTGACCAAGCTGCAAACTGCCCAGGCCGCGATCCCCTACCCTGTAGAATTTACTGCTGCGTAATAACCCCTATTTCAAAGAACCGGACTTCATGTCCGGTTTTTTTATGTCTGAAAATCAATTGCTTAGCGCTCAGACGCGGAACACAAACATTCTTATTCCGATTAATTTTCATATATTATTCAATAACTTAGGTTTGACACTTATAAGTACGAAGCTCAAACTCCGCCTTATATACAGCTAATACAGGGCAGGACTCCGATCATGAAAGGCGACATTACAGTCATCCAGCATCTCAACAAGATCCTTGCCAATGAGCTGGTCGCGATCAATCAGTACTTCCTGCATGCACGCATGTACGAAGATTGGGGCCTGAACAAGCTGGGCAAGCACGAATACAAAGAATCCATCGACGAGATGAAGCACGCGGACAAGCTGATCAAGCGCATCCTGTTCCTGGAAGGCCTGCCGAACGTGCAGGACCTGGGCAAGCTGCACATCGGCGAGCACACCAAGGAAATGCTGGAGTGCGACCTGCGCATCGAGAAGACCGGCCACGCCGATCTGAAAACCGCCATCGCGCATTGCGAAACCGTTGGCGACTTCGGCAGCCGTGAACTGCTCGAAGACATTCTTGAATCCGAAGAAGAACATATCGACTGGCTGGAAACCCAACTGGGCCTGATCGATAAAGTCGGTCTTGAGAACTATCTGCAATCGCAGATGGGCGAAGACGAGTAATTAGCGAGCGCTGAACTCGAGACACTAAAAAGCCCCGCCCTCTTTCGAGTGGCGGGGCTTTTTATTACCCGAATTTCAGACCTGGCTGAAATTCCTGTGGGAGCGAGCGAGCCCGCTCCTACAGAAGCCGATCAGGCTTCGGACTTGTTTGCAGCAGCGGCTTCAACAGCAGCCTTGATGGTGGTCTGCAACGAACCGTCTGCAGCCATCTCGGTCATGATGTCGCTACCGCCGACCAGCTCACCACCGACCCACAGTTGCGGGAAGGTTGGCCAGTTGGCGTACTTTGGCAGGTTGGCGCGGATTTCCGGGTTCTGCAGGATGTCCACGTAAGCAAACTTTTCACCACATGCCATCACGGCCTGCGAAGCTTTCGCGGAGAAGCCGCACTGCGGGGCATTCGGCGAGCCTTTCATGTAAAGCAGAATGGTGTTGTTAGCAATCTGCTCTTTAATCGTTTCGATGATATCCATGGAGCACCTCGGCTGAACTTTCCGACTCATGGGTCGGCACGGTGGCGCATTGTAACGGAATCCCGAGCGCCATGCTCGGTCTCCCCGACAGACTCGTTCAAGCCGCTGCAACGGTCACCGGCACGCCATTCAATGCCGCGTTGCCTGACAACTCGTCGAGTTGGCATTCATCGGTCAAATCATTGGCACTGGAGCCGGGCTGACCGCTGGCAATCGTCATCTGCACCCCCGGCCGTGCATGACCCCAACCGTGCGGCAGGCTGACTACGCCTTTCATCATGTCCAGACTGCCGAGCACTTCGACTTCGATCTGCCCGACCCGCGAACTGACGCGCACCAACTGCCCATCGCTCAGGCCACGGCTGGCGAGATCATCCGGATGCATCAGCAATTGATGGCGCGGCTTGCCCTTCACCAGTCGATGAAAGTTGTGCATCCACGAGTTATTGCTGCGCACATGCCGACGTCCGATCATCAACAACTCATCGACGGCTGGCGCCTGCAACGCAGCAAACCGCGCAAGATCGGCAAGGATCGCCGGTGGCGCGGCCTGTACCTGCTGATCCGCCGTTTTCAGGCGTGGCGCCAGATTCGGCTTCAGCGCGCCCAGATCAATCCCGTGCGGATGATCGAACAAGGTCGCCAGCGACAACTTGTGCTCCGATGCATCGCCGTAGAGGCCCATGCGCAAGCCCATGTCGATCATCTTCGCTGGCGGCATGGTCGGTTTCAGTTCCTTGTCGGTCTTGAGCGCGAAGGCTTTGGCCAGTCCGACGAAGATCTCCCAATCGTGCAGAGCCCCCTCAGGCTTGGCGAGGATAGCCCGATTGAAGCGGGTGACATTGCGCACAGCGAACAGATTGAACGTAGTGTCGTAGTGATCGTTTTCCAGCGCCGATGTCGAAGGCAGGATCAAGTCCGCGTAGCGCGTGGTTTCGTTGATGTAGAGATCGACGCTGACCATGAACTCCAGACCATCCAGCGCTTGCTCCAGTTGCCGCCCGTTCGGCGTGGACAGCACCGGGTTGCCGGCGACGGTGATCAACGCACGAATCTGCCCTTCGCCGGGCGTCAGCATCTCTTCGGCCAGGGCCGAGACGGGCAATTCACCAGCGTACTCCGGGCGCCCGGAAACACGGCTTTGCCAACGGTTGAAATGCCCACCCGAAGTCGTCGCCACCAGATCCACTGCCGGCTCGGTGCACAGCGCACCGCCAACGCGGTCCAGATTGCCCGTGACCAGATTGATCAACTGCACCACCCAATGGCACAGCGTGCCGAAGGCCTGGGTCGAAACACCCATCCGTCCATAACAGACCGCACTCGGCGCGGCGGCGAAGTCTCGGGCCAATTGGCGAATCTGTTCGGCCGGCACTGCGCACAGAAGGCTCATGGCTTCGGCGGTGAACGTCGCCACCGCTGCCCGCACCTCGTCCAGACCGTTGACCGGCAAATGACTTTCGCGAGTCAGGCCTTCGCTGAACAAAGTGTTGAGCAGACCAAACAGCAGCGCCGCATCGCCACCGGGGCGCACGAACAGATGCTGATCGGCCATCGCCGCCGTCTCGCTGCGCCGCGGATCGACCACCACCACTTTGCCGCCCCGGGCCTGAATCGCTTTAAGGCGCTTTTCGACGTCCGGGACGGTCATGATGCTGCCGTTCGACGCCAGCGGATTGCCGCCGAGGATCAACATGAAATCGGTGTGATCGATGTCCGGAATCGGCAGCAGCAAACCGTGGCCGTACATCAAATGACTGGTCAGGTGATGGGGCAATTGATCGACCGAAGTCGCGGAATAGCGATTGCGGGTTTTCAACAAGCCGAGAAAGTAATTGCTGTGGGTCATCAGCCCGTAGTTATGCACGCTCGGGTTGCCCTGATAAACCGCCACGGCGTTCTGCCCATGACGCTCCTGGATTGCCGCCAGACGCTCGGCCACCAGCGCGAAAGCCTCATCCCACTCGATGGGCAGCCACTCGCTGCCCACGCGGCGCATCGGCTGACGCAGGCGGTCGGGATCATTCTGGATATCTTGCAGAGCCACAGCCTTGGGACAGATGTGGCCGCGACTGAACGTGTCCTGTGCATCGCCCTTGATCGAGGTGATCGCAACGGCGCCATCGGTTTCGGTGGTCTCGATGGTCAGCCCGCAAATAGCTTCACACAGGTGGCAGGCACGGTGATGGAGAGTCTTGGTCATGGCCAGTCTCTGTCTTGTTTTGGACGGGCCATGTAGTCGCCCGCGGAAACAAAACTATGGGGCCAGATCCGACAGTGCGCCAGCGACGTTCGTCTTGTGAATCGGCGGCCATCAGGCGAGCCGATAGACCCTCAGCTTCAGCTTGACGGGAGCTGCGGCGGCGCTGCCAGCTGGATTTCCTGAATGGTTTCGATCTGCTCATGAGCAACGTGTACGCCCGTGAGTTCGCCGATCAATCGCCAATGCTCGTCGAGCCCGGCACTGATGGTCGCCATACGGTCGATCATGTGGCGTCCGGCGGACTTGACCACTTCGTCTTCACTGCGCAGCAACTCGAAGGACATCGAGGTCACCGAAGCGGTGAGATGGGTCAGCGAGCGGGCCGTGTGACCCAGTAATTCCATTAACAATTGTTCTTTCGATTCCATCCGGAGGCATCCTGCGTCGCTCGAAAGTTATTTATAACCCAGCACTTTGCTTTAGCAAATGTTTCAGCTGGCCATCCGTCGAGCCGAATCAGTGGCTGACCGGTCGTAAAGCGACGCTCTGCGCGCCATCCCCGGCGTGGCGGATTGCCAAGCCCCGCAGCGCCAGTGTACAAATGGGCCCGCTGTTACCGGGAAATCTACTGTAAAGACACGACTGCAACATCCCGTTGCCCATCCGAATCTTGCAAAAATCGTAGCCTATTGGAAAAACGCGACATTTAGTGTCAATATCGCGCCTCCCCCTATTTCGTCGCCACGTGCGGCTTACGCCGCAGGTCTCGCCCGTTGTTCCGTTAAACAAGGCTTTGAGCATCTGCGGTTTGTAGCAAAAGGTAGTCAATGATGAGCGCAAGGCACTTTCTCTCCCTGATGGATTGCACGCCCGAAGAGCTGGTCAGCGTGATCCGTCGAGGCGTTGAGCTCAAGGACCTGCGTAACCGCGGCGTACTGTTCGAGCCTCTGAAAAACCGCGTCCTGGGGATGATCTTCGAGAAGTCCTCGACCCGTACCCGGATTTCCTTCGAGGCCGGCATGATCCAGCTCGGCGGCCAGGCGATCTTCCTTTCGCCACGCGACACCCAACTGGGCCGTGGCGAGCCGATCGGCGACGCTGCCATCGTCATGTCGAGCATGCTCGATGCGGTGATGATCCGTACCTTTTCCCACAGCACCCTGACCGAATTCGCCGCCAACTCGCGTGTGCCACTGATCAACGGCCTCTCCGATGATCTGCACCCGTGCCAGTTGCTGGCCGACATGCAGACATTCCTTGAGCACCGTGGCTCGATTCAGGGCAAGACCGTGGCCTGGATCGGCGACGGCAACAATATGTGCAACAGTTATATAGAAGCGGCGATCCAGTTCGATTTCCAGTTGCGCATCGCCTGCCCGCAAGGCTACGAGCCGAACGCCGAGTTCGTGGCCAAGGCCGGTGATCGTGTGACCATCGTCCGCGATCCTCAGGACGCCGTGCGCGGTGCACATCTGGTCAGCACCGACGTCTGGACTTCCATGGGTCAGGAAGAGGAAACTGCCAAGCGTCTGAAGTTGTTCGCCCCGTTCCAGGTCAACCGTGCCCTGCTCGACCTTGCTGCCGAGGACGTGCTGTTCATGCACTGTCTGCCTGCGCACCGTGGCGAAGAAATCAGCCTCGACCTGCTTGATGACCCGCGCTCCGTCGCCTGGGATCAGGCAGAAAACCGTCTCCACGCACAGAAGGCCCTGCTTGAGTTCCTCGTCGAACCGGCATATCACCACGCATGAGTCATGAATTACTGCTGAACCTGCGCAACCTCGCTTGCGGCTATCAAGATCAACGTGTGGTGCAGAACCTCAATCTGCACCTCAACGCCGGTGACATCGGGTGCCTGCTCGGCTCTTCCGGCTGCGGCAAGACCACCACCCTGCGCGCCATTGCCGGTTTCGAACCGGTGCACGAAGGGGAAATCCAGCTCGGTGGTGAGACCATCTCCAGCGCCGGTTTCACCCTCGCGCCGGAAAAACGCCGGATCGGCATGGTGTTTCAGGACTACGCACTGTTCCCGCATCTGAGCGTTGCAGACAACATCGCCTTCGGCATCCGCAAGCATCCGCACAAGGATCGCGTGACAGAAGAACTGCTGGAACTGGTCAACCTCAAAGGCCTCGGCAAGCGCTTCCCGCACGAGTTGTCCGGTGGTCAGCAACAACGTGTTGCCCTCGCCCGCGCCTTGGCGCCCGAGCCGCAACTGCTGCTGCTCGACGAACCTTTCTCCAACCTTGATGGCGAACTGCGGCGCAAGCTCAGCCATGAAGTGCGCGACATCCTCAAGGCCCGTGGCACCAGTGCGATTCTGGTGACTCACGACCAGGAAGAAGCCTTCGCCGTCAGCGATCACGTTGGCGTGTTCAAGGAAGGTCGACTGGAACAGTGGGACACGCCGTACAACCTCTACCACGAACCAGCGACACCGTTTGTTGCCAGCTTCATCGGTCAGGGTTACTTCATTCGCGGTCAGCTCGGCAGCCCGGAATCGGTGCAGACCGAACTCGGTGAACTGCGTGGCAATCGTGCCTACACCTGGCCGATTGGCGGTGCGGTGGATGTGTTGCTGCGTCCGGATGACATCGTTTATGCGCCGGACAGCGCATTGAAGGCACGGATTGTCGGCAAGACGTTCCTGGGCGCATCGACTTTGTATCGTCTGCAACTGCCGACGGGTGCGCAACTTGAGTCGATCTTCCCGAGCCATGCCGACCATCAGATCGGTGCGGATGTGGGGATTCGGGTGGCGGCGGAACATCTGGTGTTGTTCCAGGCTTCCGGCAGCACGGCGGCGCATATTCCGCCAGTGGAAAACGGCGTACGCCGATTCAGCGCCACATTCTGATTCAACTCCTATCCACTGTGGGAGCTAGCCTGCTGGCGATGGCGGTGTATCAGTCGAGATTGAATTGACTGACATACCGAAATCGCTAGCAGGCTAGCTCCCACAGTTGGTTTGGGTTATCAGCCAAGAACTAGTGTGCCGCTCGCAACGAGGGTCGCATTCCCGCCGATCTTCACCCGATCACCCTCCAGCCGACAGAACAACTCCCCGCCCCGCGCCGAACGCTGATAGGCGCTCAGACTGGTTTTGTCCAAGCGCTTCGCCCAGTACGGAATCAGGCTGCAATGCGCCGAACCAGTAACCGCGTCTTCGTTGATACCAATGGCAGGAGCAAAGAAGCGTGAGACAAAATCATGCTGATTGCCCTGTGCAGTGATGATGACACCCGGCCAAGGCAGCTTGGCCAGCGCGACCATGTCCGGTTTGCAGTCGAGCACTGCTTGCTCGGACTCCAGCACCACGAACAACTTGTTGGCCCCCAGTATCTCCACCGCCCGCACACCCAGCGCGCGTTCGATATCCGGGGTCATGTCGATTGCCGCAGGCTCCATCGCCGGGAAATCCAGCCACAAGCGCGCGCCTTCACGAGTGACACTCAACGGGCCGGACTTGCAGATGAAGTCCAGACGCCCAGTGGCTTCTTTGTAGACCTCGAACAACACATAAGCGCTGGCCAGCGTCGCATGCCCGCACAGCGGCACTTCGGTGGCCGGGGTGAACCAGCGGATATGCCAGACCGATCCCTCACGTACCAGAAACGCGGTTTCCGCCAGATTGTGTTCGGCGGCGATTTTCTGCATCAACTCATCGGCCAGCCAGGCGTCGAGCCGATAGACAATCGCCGGGTTACCACTGAATGGCCGATCACTGAACGCGTCGACCTGATGAAACTCAAGCTGCATAACCTTCTCCCCTGGTTCGTCGGCAGAGCATGCAACGCTGACTTGATCACCGCCAGTGACAGAACCGCTGAATTTTCGTCATACAGCTCAGATGGTCAGGCACGCCCGATGTCGGCGAACTGTGCCTGAGTGTGCTCAGCCAACACTGTGGGAGCCAATTCGACTTCCAGCCCTCGTCGGCCGGCACTGACATAAATAGTGGCAAAAGCCTGGGCCGAGTTATCGATGAAAGTACGCAGACGCTTCTTCTGCCCCAACGGGCTGATGCCACCCAACAAATAACCGGTGGACCGTTGCGCGGCGGCCGGGTCGGCCATTTCGACTTTCTTTACGCCAGCGGCGTGCGCCAGTCCTTTGAGGTCAAGCGTTCCGACGACCGGCACCACCGCCACCAGTAATTCGCCCTTCTCGCTCGCCGCCAGCAGCGTCTTGAACACCTGAGCGGGCGCCAGTCCCAGTTTTTCCGCGGCCTCCAGACCATAAGACGCAGCCTTGGGGTCATGTTCGTAACTGTGCACGCGATGTTCGGCACGAACTTTTTTCAACAAGTCCAACGCAGGGGTCATGGCAGCTCCAGGCTCGGCAGTGGCAGAAAAATCCTGCGCCGAATTCTAGGCGATCCGCTGATAAAAGGCTCTATCCCGCCCGTGTTTCCAAGGGCTTGCCGGAATTTCAGATCCGCACAATAGAGAGCATCCAAAGAGTCATTCATGCCACTGATAGTTCTAATGTGACTGATGGTTCACTTTCGACCTTTGACAGGTTTGTTTCTTGTCTATATTTTTTCGAATCTGAATAATGTAAGAATTATCCTTACAGCAGCACCCAGCAGTAAACCGGGAACAGAATGGGGATTCTGCCTCGGCGAAAATCGCGCCTTGCCTTGTAGGCAAAAGCGTCAGACAACAACAAAAACCGAGGTTTTCAATGACAACTGCTTTACAACAACCATCGCTATCCAGCCAATGCATGGCTGAGTTTCTGGGTACTGCACTCCTGATCTTTTTCGGCACTGGCTGTGTCGCCGCGCTCAAAGTCGCGGGCGCCAGCTTCGGCCTGTGGGAAATCAGCATCATCTGGGGCGTCGGCGTGAGCATGGCGATCTACTTGACCGCCGGGGTTTCCGGCGCGCACCTGAACCCTGCCGTGAGTATCGCCCTGAGCATTTTCGCTGACTTTGAAAAGCGCAAACTGCCGTTCTATATCCTTTCGCAGATTGCCGGCGCCTTCTGCGGCGCGTTGCTGGTTTACACGCTGTACAGCAACCTGTTCTTCGATTTCGAACAAACTCACCACATGGTTCGTGGCTCGGCGGCCAGCCTTGAGTTGGCCTCGGTGTTCTCGACGTTCCCGAATCCAGTGCTGTCTACCGCACAGGCGTTCCTGGTCGAGATGATCATCACCGCGATTCTGATGGGCGTGATCATGGCCCTGACCGACGACAACAACGGCTTGCCGAAAGGCCCGATGGCACCACTGCTGATCGGTTTGCTGATTGCCGTGATCGGCAGTTCGATGGGCCCGCTGACCGGTTTCGCGATGAACCCGGCGCGTGACTTCGGTCCCAAGCTGATGACTTTCTTTGCTGGCTGGGGTGAAATTTCCTTCACCGGTGGCCGCGATATTCCGTATTTCCTGATTCCGATTTTTGCACCGATTGTCGGTGCCTGCCTCGGCGCCGCCGGGTATCGCGGGCTTATCGCCCGTCACCTGACCGGCGCCACACCTGCTACAAAGGATGCAGAACCGGCCATTGACGGCAAACCAAGAACTTCTTGAAACAGTCGGCGCGGGCTCCTGCCCATTTCGAGCCCGCGCCACGGCCCACTCTCCCTTATTTCGTCCAAGGCAATCGACATGACCGACATTCAGAATAAGAACTACATCATTGCCCTTGATCAGGGTACGACCAGCTCCCGCGCGATCATTTTCGACCGCGACGCGAACGTGGTCTGCACCGCACAACGCGAATTCGCCCAGCATTACCCGCAAGCCGGTTGGGTCGAACACGATCCGATGGAAATCTTCGCCACCCAGAGCGCGGTGATGGTTGAAGCGCTGGCTCAGGCTGGTCTGCATCACGATCAGGTTGCCGCCATTGGTATCACCAACCAGCGTGAAACCACCGTGGTCTGGGACAAGACCACCGGTCGTCCGGTCTACAACGCGATCGTCTGGCAGTGCCGCCGCAGCACCGAGATCTGCCAGCAGCTCAAGCGCGACGGTCACGAGCAATACATCAGCGACACCACCGGTCTGGTCACCGACCCGTACTTCTCCGGCACCAAACTCAAGTGGATTCTCGACAACGTCGAAGGCAGCCGCGAACGTGCGCGCAACGGCGAACTGCTGTTCGGCACCGTTGATAGCTGGCTGATCTGGAAATTCACTGGCGGCAAGGTCCACGTCACCGACTACACCAACGCCTCGCGCACCATGCTCTTCAACATCCACTCGCTGGAGTGGGACGCGAAGATGCTGGAGATCCTCGATATCCCGCGCGAAATGCTCCCGGAAGTGAAAGCCTCCTCGGAAATCTATGGCCACACCAAGAGCGGCATCGCCATCGGCGGTATCGCTGGCGACCAGCAGGCTGCGCTGTTCGGCCAGATGTGCGTTGAGCCGGGTCAGGCAAAAAACACCTACGGCACTGGCTGCTTCCTGCTGATGAACACCGGCGACAAAGCGGTGAAATCCCAACATGGCATGCTCACCACTATCGCTTGCGGCCCACGCGGCGAAGTGGCTTACGC
The DNA here is from genome assembly GCF_044744235.1 of Pseudomonas sp. NPDC087346. Taxonomy (NCBI): domain Bacteria; kingdom Pseudomonadati; phylum Pseudomonadota; class Gammaproteobacteria; order Pseudomonadales; family Pseudomonadaceae; genus Pseudomonas; species Pseudomonas sp. NPDC087346. The sequence continues at coordinate 80,982 of NZ_JBIUXX010000021.1, read as the reverse complement.
ACTGGAAGGCGCGGTATTCAACGGCGGTTCGACCGTGCAGTGGCTGCGTGATGAGCTGAAAATCATCAACGACGCTCACGACACCGAATACTTCGCCAACAAGGTCAAGGACAGCAACGGCGTGTACCTGGTGCCGGCATTTACCGGTCTGGGCGCGCCGTACTGGGACCCGTATGCCCGTGGTGCACTGTTCGGCCTGACTCGCGGCGTGCGCGTGGATCACATCATCCGCGCCGCGCTGGAATCGATCGCCTACCAGACCCGTGACGTGCTCGACGCCATGCAGCAGGACTCCGGCGAACGCCTCAAAGCCCTGCGTGTAGACGGCGGCGCAGTGGCCAACAACTTCCTGATGCAATTCCAGGCCGACATCCTCGGCACCCAGGTCGAGCGCCCGCAAATGCGCGAAACCACCGCCCTCGGCGCTGCGTACCTGGCCGGTCTGGCGTGCGGCTTCTGGGGCAGCCTGGATGAACTGCGTGGCAAAGCGGTAATCGAGCGCGAGTTCGAACCGAGCCTGGATGAAGTCGAGAAAGAGAAGCTCTATAAAGGCTGGAAAAAAGCCGTCAGCCGTACCCGTGACTGGGCGCGTGAGGACGCTGAATAAGCCAGTCTGAGGACTGACTAAGGCTGGAAACTGGTAGGGAGCGGATTCCTGCGGCATCATGGGCAAATTTTGCACGGCAGCCCAAAGGAAGCCCCATGAATCTGCCTCCCCGTCAGCAGCAAATCCTCGAGCTGGTCCGCGAACGCGGCTATGTGAGCATCGAGGAAATGGCTACGCTGTTCGTCGTTACCCCGCAAACCATCCGCCGCGATATCAATCAGCTTGCGGAAGCCAATCTGTTGCGTCGCTACCATGGCGGCGCGGCCTATGATTCCAGCGTCGAAAACACTGCCTATGCGATGCGCGCCGATCAGATGCGCGATGAAAAGCAACGCATCGGTGAAGCCATCGCCGCCCAGATCCCCGACCACGCCTCGCTGTTCATCAATATCGGTACCACCACCGAATCGATTGCCCGCGCCCTGCTCAATCACAGCCATCTGAAAATCATCACCAACAACCTGCACGTCGCCTCGATGCTCAGCGCCAAGGATGACTTCGATGTCCTGCTGACTGGCGGCAATGTGCGTCGCGACGGCGGCGTGGTCGGTCAGGCGAGCGTGGACTTCATCAATCAGTTCAAGGTCGATTTCGCGCTGGTCGGTATCAGCGGCATCGACGAAGACGGCAGCCTGCTCGATTTCGATTATCAGGAAGTGCGGGTGTCGCAGGCGATCATCGCCAATGCGCGTCAAGTGATTCTGGCGGCGGACTCGAGCAAGTTCGGACGTAACGCGATGATCAGGCTTGGACCGATCAGCCTGATTGATTGCCTGGTGACTGATCAGCAGCCGGTGCCGGCGCTGGCGCAATTGCTGAGCCAGCACAAGATTCGTCTGGAAGTCGTTTAACTCCAAGCTCCCCTGTGGCGAGGGGATTTATCCCCGTTCGGCTGCGCAGCAGTCGCGAAATCATGACTCGCGGTGTATCAGGTACATTCCGACTTCTGTTTTTGGGGCTGCTGCGCAACCCGACGGGGATAAATCCCCTCGCCACAAAGAGCATCCCCCCGCCTCAATAATGTTCGAAAATTTTCCTTTAATCGCCCTTCGATGAGTATTTTCAATCGAACGCGACTGGCTGTGCGCGTCTTTATGGGCTACCATTTTCGCAAATGAACATTCATGTTCGATTTCCAATACGAAAATCAAAAGAGCCCGAGGCCAGCCGATGCCCACTTCTACCTTGCCTACGCCCCCTCTCTCCGAGGTCTACGATATCGCCGTGATCGGCGGCGGGATCAATGGCGTGGGGATCGCAGCAGATGCCGCCGGTCGCGGCCTCTCGGTGTTCCTTTGCGAAAAGGATGACCTCGCCAGCCACACGTCGTCGGCCAGCAGCAAGCTGATCCACGGTGGTCTGCGCTATCTCGAACATTACGAATTCCGTCTGGTGCGTGAAGCACTGGCCGAACGTGAAGTGCTGCTGGCCAAGGCGCCGCACATCGTCAAGCCGATGCGCTTTGTGCTGCCGCACCGTCCGCACCTGCGCCCGGCGTGGATGATCCGTGCCGGCCTGTTCCTTTATGACAACCTCGGCAAGCGCGAAAAACTCGCTGGCTCACGGAGTCTCAAGTTCGGTGCCGACAGCGCGCTGAAAAGCGAAATCAAGAAAGGCTTCGAATACTCCGATTGCTGGGTCGATGACGCCCGCCTCGTGGTGCTCAACGCCATGGCCGCCCGTGAAAAAGGCGCCCACGTTCACACTCAGACCCGTTGCGTCAGCGCTCGTCGCGCCAAAGGCCTGTGGCATCTGAACCTCGAACGCGCCGACGGCAGCCTGTTTTCGATCACCGCCAAAGCGCTGGTGAACGCAGCTGGCCCGTGGGTCGCCAAGTTCATCCGTGATGACCTGAAGATGGAATCGCCGTACGGCATCCGTCTGATTCAGGGCAGCCACATCATCGTGCCGAAGCTGTATGAAGGCGATCACGCGCATATCCTGCAAAACGAAGATCAGCGCATCGTTTTCACTATTCCGTACCTGAACCACTTCACCCTGATCGGCACCACCGACCGTGAGTACACCGGCGATCCGGCGAAAGTGGCAATCACCGATGGCGAAACCGATTACTTGCTGAAGGTGGTCAACGCGCACTTCAAGAAGCAGATCAGCCGCGACGACATTCAGCACAGCTACTCGGGCGTACGTCCGCTGTGCAACGACGAGTCCGACAACCCATCGGCCGTGACCCGCGATTACACCCTCGCGCTGTCTGGCGGCGGTGAAGAAGCGCCGCTGCTGTCGGTGTTCGGCGGCAAGCTGACCACCTACCGCAAACTCGCCGAGTCGGCGATGGCGCAACTGATGCCGTACTTCACCCAGATGCGTCCGAGCTGGACCGCCAGCGCGACCCTGCCCGGCGGCGAAGACATGACCACGCCGCAGGCCTTGAGCGCGCTGATCCGCGACAAGTTCGACTTCGTGCCAACCGAGATCGCTCGCCGTTGGTCCACCACCTACGGCAGCCGCACCTGGCGCATGCTTGAAGGCGTGGAAACCCTGAACGACATGGGCGAACACCTCGGCGGCGGGCTCTACACCCGTGAAGTCGATTACCTGTGCAGCGAAGAATGGGCCACCACGGCGCACGACATTCTGTGGCGCCGCAGCAAGCTGGGCTTGTTCACTACTCCGCAGGAACAGGAAAAACTGGCGGTGTATCTGGGAAAAGTAGAGCAGAACCGCAGCAAGATTGAAGCAGCCTGACTTTACACTGGCTAAACGAAAGCCCCTGAATCTAACGATTCAGGGGCTTTTTCATTTGCCGGCCACACGACTGTTCCTTTAGAAGTGAGCCTGCTCGCGATAGCGCCAGGTCAGACAAATCATTGGTGACTGATGTACCGCCATCGCGAGCAGGCTCACTCCTACAGGTTTCACCATTCGGTTTTCCGAACGCGACCCTGCAGTCAATTCGGTAAACCGGATCAGTTAAGCGAAAAAACACCGCCACAAAATCTTAATCTCCTTATAAATCAACATCTTGAATGTATGCCACTGGTATGGCACGACTCATGCTCTACACTCTCTCGACGAATGCCTGCCGTGCCAACACTTCAGGAGCCGTCAGGCATTCGAAGCACAAAAGGGCCGACGAACTGGCTCCATAAAAAAAACAATTCGAGGAAAATTTGATGCGCATCGTTCCCCATATTTTGGGCGCAGCTATCGCTGCTGCTCTGATCAGCACTCCAGTTTTCGCCGCCGAACTCACCGGCACCCTGAAGAAAATCAACGACTCCGGCACCATCACCCTGGGCCACCGCGACAGCTCCATTCCGTTTTCCTACATCGCGGACGCTTCGGGCAAACCAGTGGGCTACTCCCACGACATTCAGCTGGCCATCGTTGAAGCCCTGAAAAAAGACCTGAACAAACCTGATCTGCAGGCCAAGTACAACCTGGTCACCTCGCAGACCCGTATTCCGCTGGTGCAGAACGGCACCGTGGACATCGAGTGCGGCTCCACCACCAACAACGCCGAACGCGCGCAGCAAGTTGATTTCACCGTCAACATGTTCGAAATCGGCACCCGCCTGCTGGTCAAGAAAGACAAGGATGGCAACCCGTCCTACAAAGACTTCGCTGACCTCAAAGGCAAGAACGTCGTGACCACCGCTGGCACCACGTCCGAGCGCATCATCAAAGCGATGAACGCCGACAAGCAAATGGGCATGAACGTCATCTCCGCCAAAGACCACGGCGAATCCTTCCAGATGCTGGAAAGCGGCCGCGCCGTTGCCTTCATGATGGACGACGCCCTGCTGGCCGGTGAAGAAGCCAAGGCCAAGAAGCCGAATGACTGGATCATCACTGGTACTCCACAGTCCTTTGAAGCCTACGCCTGCATGGTTCGCAAAGACGACCCGGCCTTCAAGAAAGCCGTGGATGACGCCATTGTCGGCCTGTACAAATCTGGCGAGATCAACAAGATCTACGACAAGTGGTTCACCCAGCCGATCCCGCCAAAAAACCTCAACCTGAACTTCAAGATGAGCGAACAGGTCAAGAAACTGATCGAGAACCCGAGCGACAAGCCGGCTCCGGACGTAAAGATCTAAATCCTGACTAACCTTATCTCCTGAGGGAGCCAACCCTCCCTCAGGCGTCTGTTACTACCTGCTGGCTTCACTTTTGGAACACTCGACCTGGCGGTTTCCGAGCCGATCGCGTGTGCCTGACGTTCAACGTCGGGTGGGAAAGGATTTTCCCCAAGCGGGTGCTTGTACATCGATCGATTTCGAGGGGAGACCCTAATGAATTACAACTGGGACTGGGGCGTGTTCTTCAAGTCCACCGGCGTGGGCAGCGAGACTTATCTCGACTGGTACATCTCCGGTTTGGGCTGGACCATCGCCATCGCTGTCGTGGCATGGATCGTCGCCTTGTTGCTGGGCTCCGTTCTGGGGGTCATGCGCACGGTGCCAAACCGTCTCGTATCGGGCATCGCGACCTGCTACGTGGAACTGTTTCGCAACGTACCGCTGCTGGTGCAACTGTTCATCTGGTACTTCCTGATTCCGGACATGCTGCCGCAGAACCTGCAGGACTGGTACAAACAAGACCTCAACCCGACCACCTCGGCTTACCTGAGCGTTGTCGTGTGCCTGGGTCTGTTTACCGCTGCCCGTGTCTGCGAACAAGTGCGCACCGGCATCCAGGCGCTGCCGCGCGGCCAGGAATCAGCCGCTCGTGCGATGGGCTTCAAGCTGCCACAGATCTACTGGAACGTGCTGCTGCCCCAGGCCTACCGGATCATCATTCCGCCGCTTACCTCGGAATTCCTCAACGTCTTCAAGAACTCCTCCGTGGCGTCCCTGATCGGCCTGATGGAATTGCTGGCGCAACCCAAACAGACCGATATCGGACGAGC
>NZ_JBIUXX010000021.1:74821-75489 GCF_044744235.1 Pseudomonas sp. NPDC087346 | reverse complement strand
CGCAGTGCCCGGCCTGATCTCCGTGGGGGGTAAATAATGGAATTTGATTTCAGCGGCATCATCCCCGCCATCCCGGGCCTGTGGAACGGCATGGTCATGACCTTGCAGTTGATGGTCATGGGCGTGGTCGGCGGGATCATCATCGGTACGATCCTGGCGCTGATGCGTCTGTCGTCCAGCAAACTGCTGTCCCGTGTGGCCGGCGCCTATGTGAACTACTTCCGCTCGATCCCGCTGCTGCTGGTGATCACCTGGTTCTACCTGGCGGTACCGTTCGTATTGCGCTGGATCACCGGCGAAGACACGCCGATTGGTGCGTTCACCTCCTGCGTCGTGGCCTTCATGATGTTCGAGGCGGCGTATTTCTGCGAAATCGTCCGGGCCGGCGTGCAGTCGATCCCCAAGGGCCAGATGGCCGCCGCGCAAGCGATGGGCATGACTTACGGCCAGACCATGCGTTTGATCATTCTGCCCCAGGCGTTCCGCAAGATGACCCCGTTGCTGCTGCAACAGTCGATCATCCTGTTCCAGGACACCTCGCTGGTTTACACCGTGGGTCTGGTGGATTTCCTCAACTCCGCCCGCTCCAATGGCGACATCATCGGCCGCTCCAATGAGTTCCTGATCTTCGCCGGCGTCGTCTACTTCATCATCAGCTTTTCCGCCTC
>NZ_JBIUXX010000021.1:1584-74811 GCF_044744235.1 Pseudomonas sp. NPDC087346 | reverse complement strand
CAAGCGTCTGCAAAAAAGGTTTGCCGTATGATCTCTATCAAGAACATCAACAAGTGGTATGGCGACTTCCAGGTGCTGACTGATTGCAGCACCGACGTCAAAAAAGGCGAAGTGATCGTGGTCTGCGGCCCGTCGGGCTCGGGCAAATCGACGCTGATCAAGTGCGTTAACGCGCTGGAGCCGTTCCAGAAAGGTGACATCGTTGTCGACGGTACCTCGATTGCCGACCCGAAGACCAACCTGCCGAAACTGCGTTCGCGCGTCGGCATGGTGTTCCAGCATTTCGAACTGTTCCCGCACCTGACCATCACCGAAAACCTGACCATCGCGCAGATCAAGGTGTTGGGTCGCAGCAAGGAAGAGGCGACCAAAAAAGGTCTGCAACTGCTGGAGCGCGTCGGTCTGTCGGCCCACGCCCACAAGCATCCGGGGCAACTGTCCGGTGGTCAGCAACAGCGTGTGGCAATTGCCCGTGCGCTGGCGATGGACCCGATCGTCATGCTGTTCGACGAACCGACTTCGGCGCTCGACCCGGAAATGGTCAACGAAGTGCTCGACGTGATGGTGCAACTGGCCCACGAAGGCATGACCATGATGTGCGTGACCCACGAAATGGGCTTCGCCCGTAAAGTGGCTGACCGCGTGATCTTCATGGACGCCGGCAAGATCATCGAAGACTGCCCGAAAGAAGAGTTCTTCGGCGATATCAGCGCCCGCTCCGAACGTGCGCAGCACTTCCTCGAGAAAATCCTGCAGCACTAAAAAGCAACACACTGAACTCTGTGGCGAGGGGATTTATCCCCGTTGGGTTGCGAAGCAGCCCCGAGCATTTCAACGTCGAACCGCGTCTGGCGGTTTGACGACTGCTTCGCAGCCGGACGGGGATAAATCCCCTCGCCACAAAGTCCACCTCCACACGGTGATTCACAAACAAGTGTTGTGGTTGACCCAAGGCATCTGTGATGAAATGCGACCCCAATCTCTATCGCGCCGCGCCGCCATCACTTGCCGTGAAGCCCCGTCTGATCCGTCATTTGTTCCTGCCGCCCCTGATCATCGTTCTGATGATCGGCTTGGGTTACGCCGGTTTCTGGACCAGTGAACACTTCGGTATCCGCAGCCTCGGCGAAAACGGCCAGCGTCAACTTGAGCTGAACGCCCGCGCTGTCGAAAGCGAAATCAGCAAATACACCTACCTGCCCAGCCTGCTCGAACTCGAAACCAGTGTGCCGCAGTTGCTCGCCGACCCGAGCCCGGAACACCGGCAAACGGTCAATGCTTATCTTGAAGGCCTGAACCGCCGTAGCCGCAGTCGGGCCATCTACGTGATGGACACCACCGGCCGCGTAATGGCCACCAGCAACTGGCGCGATGTCGACAGTTATCTGGGTGAAGACCTGTCCTTCCGTGCCTACTTTCAGAAAGCCGTGCGCGGCGAGCCCGGGCGTTTCTACGGCATCGGCAGCACCAACGGCGAACCCGGTTACTACCTGGCCCACGGCCTCGAAGAGCATGGCAAGATCATCGGCGTTGCAGTGGTCAAAGTCCGCCTCGAAGCCATGGAAGAACGCTGGCAACGGGCACGCCTGGAAGCCTTCGTCAGCGACGAAAACGGCATCATCATCCTCTCCAGCGATCCGGCCCGACGCCTCAAATCCGTGGTCCCGCTGAGCGAAGACACCAAAGAGAAACTCGCCCGCAGCCTCCAGTACTACTGGTTCCCGCTCAACGAGCTGCAACCGCTGGCCCGGGAAACCCTGTCCGAAGGCGTGGAGAAACTCACCTTCCCGGCCAACAGTGAACTGGCCTCCGACGACGAGAGCATCAGCTATCTGGCGCAGACCCGTCCCTTGAGTGATACGCCGTGGAATTTCACCCTGCTCACGCCCTTGCAGGACCTGCGCCGCGAAGCGATCAATCAGGGGATTCTGGTGGCCGTCGCGTTTGCCTTTGTGGCCTTCCTGCTGATCGCCTGGAACGAGCGGCGCAAAGTCATCGCCACCCGCCTCGCCGCCCGCGAAGCCTTGCAGGAAGCCAACAATCAACTGGAGCGTCGGATTACCGAACGCACCACCGATCTGCGCGCCAGCAACGAACGACTCAAGAGTCAGATCCGCGAACGCCGACAGGCCGAGGAAACCCTGCGCCGCGCCCAGGATGAACTGGTGCAGGCCGGCAAACTCGCGGCCATCGGCCAGATGTCGACCAGCATCGCCCATGAACTGAATCAGCCACTGGCGGCGATGCGCACCTTGTCCGGCAACACTGTGCGCTTCCTTGAACGTGGTCAGCTCGACATCGCCAGCACCAACCTCAAGACCATCAACGACCTGATCGACCGCATGGGCCGGATCACCGCCAGCCTGCGCTCGTTCGCCCGTCGTGGTGACAACAAAGGTCAGGCCAGCCTCGGCAAAGCCGTGGATGCCGCACTGCAAGTGCTTGGTGCTCGCGTGGAAAACACTCCGCTGCAACTGCACCGCCAGTTCATCGATGTGCAAGTGCAGATCGACCAGACCCGCCTCGAACAGATTCTGCTCAACCTGATCGGCAACGCACTCGATGCCATGCAGGCGCAACCGCTGCCAGAAATCTGGCTGGAAGGTGAAGAGTTCAACGGCAAATATCGCCTGCGAGTGCGCGACAACGGCCACGGTATCGACGCCGAGGCGCGCAAGCATCTGTTCGAGCCGTTCTTCACTACCAAACCCGGCGATCAGGGCCTGGGCCTCGGCCTGACTCTGTCCGCCAGTCTGGCGGCAGCCACCGGCGGGCATCTGGGTGTTGAACACCCGGCCAGCGGTGGCACCACCTTCGTCCTCAGTTTACCGTTGGTAAGCCCTACACCTGCCGAGCCAATATGAACCACGACCTTAGTGTGCTGATCGTCGAAGACGATCCCCATGTGCTGCTCGGCTGCCAACAGGCGCTGACCCTCGAAGACATTCCCTGCATCGGCGTCGGCAGTGCCGAAGAAGCGCTGGAAAGGGTCGGCGACAACTTTGCCGGGATCGTCATCAGCGATATTCGCCTGCCGGGCATCGATGGCCTGGAGCTGCTGACTCGGCTGAAAGATCGTGATCGCAGCCTGCCGGTGGTGCTGATCACCGGTCACGGCGACATCACCATGGCCGTCGGCGCGATGCAGAAAGGCGCCTACGACTTCATGGAAAAACCGTTCTCGCCGGAGCGTCTGGTCGATGTTGCGCGCCGCGCACTGGAGCAACGCAGTCTGGCCCGGGAAGTCTCATCCCTGCGCCGGCAACTGGCCGAACGCGATTCCCTTGAAGGGCGAATCATTGGCCGCTCACCGGCGATGCAGAACCTGCGCGAACTGATCGCCAACGTCGCCGACACTTCGGCCAACGTGTTGATCGAAGGCGAAACCGGTACCGGCAAGGAACTGGTCGCCCGCTGCCTGCATGACTTCAGCCGCCGCCACAGCAAACAGTTCGTCGCGCTGAACTGCGGCGGTCTGCCGGAAAACCTCTTCGAAAGTGAAATCTTCGGTCACGAGGCCAACGCCTTCACCGGCGCCGGCAAACGCCGCATCGGCAAGATCGAACACGCCGACAATGGCACGCTGTTCCTCGACGAAGTGGAAAGCATGCCGCTGCCGTTGCAGATCAAACTGCTACGAGTATTGCAGGAACGCACCCTTGAACGCCTCGGTTCAAACCAGAGCGTGGCGGTGGATTGCCGGGTGATTGCCGCGACCAAATCCGACCTCGACGAGTCGAGCAAGGCGGGCGCATTCCGCAGCGATTTGTACTACCGCCTCAACGTGGTGACTCTGGAACTGCCGCCGCTGCGCGAACGTCGCGAAGACATCCTGCAACTGTTCGAGCACTTCACCCAGCAATCGGCCCTGCGCTTTGACCGCTCGTTGCCGGAGCTGGACAACCAGACCGTGTCGAGCCTGATGAGCCACGACTGGCCGGGTAACGTGCGCGAACTGCGCAACGTCGCCGAACGCTTCGCCCTCGGCTTGCCGGCGTTCAAGAAGTCTGGCGCCAGCAGTGGCGGCCAGGGCCTGGCCTTTGCCGAAGCGGTGGAAGCCTTCGAGCGCAACCTGCTCGTCGACGCCTTGCAACGCAGCGGCGGCAACCTGACCCAGGCCAGCCTGGAACTGGGTATGGCCAAGACCACGCTGTTCGACAAAGTGAAAAAGTACGGCTTGAGCCATTAAAGCGAGAACCCTGTGGACCTGATTCTGAAAGCCGCACTCGGCGCAGCGGTGGTGGTGATCCTCGCCGCACTGTCGAAAACCAGAAACTATTACATCGCCGGGCTGGTGCCGCTGTTTCCGACCTTCGCCCTGATTGCCCACTTCATCGTCGGCAAGACCCGCTCGGTGGATGATCTGAAGACCACCATCGTGTTTGGCATGTGGTCGATCATTCCGTATTTCATTTATCTGGCGACCTTGTACGTAATGGTCGACCGCATGCGACTCGAGGCTTCACTGGCGGTGGCGACAGTCGCGTGGTTGATTGCCGCGACCGTGCTGGTCAGCGTCTGGGTGCGGATTCACGCCTGACTCCAGCGCTGGCCCGTCCCTTGCATTTGCCCTGAAAACCCTGCCCGGCCGGCCCTCATGATCGATGAGGCCGGTGTCTGGCAAGGGCTGCCAAGGGTGAATAGCGACCTTGAACATCTTAAATTTCAATCACAGTCTGACCGCTCAAAAGCCGATTGCACGGCTGCTCGATAACGGCCCGAAACTCCGGCGAGGGCTGTTTCAATGACCTTCACGGTGATTGTGCTGGTGGCCCTGTCCATAGTTCTGGATGTGATCGGCCAACTCTGTTTCAAACTCGGTCTGGATCGACTGCCGCAACTTGAGGGCGACTTTCGCCTGCAAGCGTTCTGGGGCCAGGTGTTCAATGCGCCTCTGTTGTGGGGCGGAATCGGCGCCTATGCGATCGAGTTTTTCGTCTGGATCGATGCACTGTCGCGCGCGCCATTGAGCCTGTTGTTCCCGGCGGCGGCGCTGGCCTATTGCGGTGTGGTGCTTGCGGGCAAACTGGTCCTCGGCGAAACCGTCAGCCGGCGACGCTGGCTGGGAACGCTGGTGATAACGGCGGGCGTCATGCTCGTGTGTGTCGGCCATGCATGACACAGAACTGCTTCTCGACGGGAATCAATCCATGCATTGGTTACACGGACGCGTGGGCACGGTGGTGCTGTGGGCATTACTGATTGTTCTGGAAAGTGCCGGGCAGATCGCGACCAAGGTCGGTGGTGATCAGTTGGGGAATATGGACTTCACTCTTAAATGGCTGCAAGACATCGTGGTGACACCCGGCGTGTGGTTCGCGATTGCCTGCTACATCGGCGCGTTTTTTGTCTGGATGCTGATCCTGAGGCGCAGCAGTCTGTCGCTGGCGTTTCCCCTGAGTTCATTGGTGTTCGTCGGCGTACTGCTAGGGTCGTGGCTGGGGCTGGGTGAGCAGATCAGTCTGCTGCACTGGGTTGGCGTGGCCGTGATCATGGGCGGTGTTGCCTTGCTCGCCGAGGGTGAAAAGAACTGAAGCTATTCGTGCAGGAACTGGCGCAGCCTGCGCCAGCCCCTGCATGGATCAGTCAAACTTGTAGGCAATGGCGGCCTGCACTTCGCCCTGATTACTATCCCCCACCGCTTTGACAATGGAGCTGTCCGCCGCCGAGCGGGTCAGGTGAATCCAGCTCGCACTGGTGACCAGCGACCAGTGCCTGGCGAGGGGAAACTCGAAGCTCTGGGTCAGGGTCATGTTCTGCAAACCGCCGCCAGCGTTGTACGCGCGGATTCCGGAAGCCCGGGATTCGCTGTCGCTGACGCCGAAGAACGTCTGCGTCGCCTGCGCATCGGCGAAATGTGCGGTCAGGTTGCTGCTGCCGATGACCCCGCCACCCAGTGGATAACCGATCTCGCCGCCGACTCGCCCGAGCACGCCGCCCTGCCCGCTGCCACCGCCGACGGCCTGACCGACCGAAGCGAACACCCGCCAGAAATCGGCCGGGGCGTACTGCACGAATCCGCCGACATCGGCCATGTCCGGTACATCGCGCAACCCGCGCAACTCACCGTTTGCGGTACGCCCGGGCAGGTAATTGATGTACGGCCCGGCGCTGAAACCGTTGGTTTTCAGCACGCTCCAGGTCAAGCCGTCGTCGGTGCTGAGGCTGACATCGCCCCAGTCCAGATCGAGGTACGGTATTGGCCGCGTTTCGTAGCGGCTGCCGGTGGGATCGTGGGGCTGATAACTCAGCCCGAGGCCCGCTTCGCCAGTAATGCCATCCGCCATCACTGCCCCTGAAAAGCAGGCCAGTACGCCAAACAACGCCAGTGTCTTCCTCTGCATGAGGTCATTCCTTTTCTGAACTTGCGCGCATCAATCCCCGGATACAACCCTTGGCGCAAGCACTCATGTTGTTTGTAGCAAGCTACAAAAATTGTAGCTTCCATTCGCGAAAAAACTGCCTCGCCCCCGCCATTACCGGGCCTTGGGCATTTGGCACAGTCCCTGCTCTACCCCTTGCCAAGCGCAAACAGCGCGTCCTGACAACTGCACAGACCCAGCAGGTACCGCAGATGATTGACTGGCATATCGTGTGTGATTTCGACGGCACCATCACCCGCACCGACGTGATCGACAGCATCCTTGAACGCTTTGCCGACCCCAGTTGGGAAGTGATCGAAAATGAATGGCTAGAGGGCAAGATCGGTTCGCGTGAATGCCTCAGCCGTCAGCTTTCGCTGATCAAGGCTACGCCGTCGCAATTGCTCGAATTCTTCGACAGCGTCGACATTGACCCGGACTTTCCGGATTTCGTCGACCACGTGATCGGCCTCGGCGCCTCGCTGGAGGTGGTCAGCGACGGCATCGAGCAAGGCATCGCAAGGATACTGGCGCGCAACTACGTCACGCTCCTGCCGATCCTCGCCAACCGCCTGCGCCAGATCGACCACGACAAGTGGCGGATCGATTTCCCTTACGCCAGCGACGCCTGCCGCGCCGCTTCCGGCAACTGCAAATGCAAGTCCACGCCCAACAGCAAACGCGTGCTGGTGATCGGTGACGGCCAGTCCGACATGTGCGTGGCCGGCACCGCCGACTTCGTCTTCGCCAAGGATCGCCTTGCCGAACATTGCGAACGCAACGGCATTCCCTACGCGCGTTTCGACAGCTTCGCCGAATTACCGCAACTGCTGGCCCGACTGCCTCTGGCACCGGCAGCCAACGCGATCACTTTCAGTACCGAATCCACTTCTGAAGCACAGGAAACCCTGCACCATGTCTGATATCCGAATTGCGACAGCCGAAGACCAGGTTCTTCTGGAAAAAGAAGCCAAATATTGCTCCTACGGCGACACCGTTCACTACATCGAACCGCCTCGCATCTTCAGTCGCTGCGAAGGCTCGTACGTCTGGGACACAGAAGATCAGGCCTACCTCGACCTGCAAATGTGGTACTCGGCGGTCAACTTCGGTTACGCCAACCCGCGTCTGAACAACGCCCTGAAACAACAGATCGACACCCTGCCGCAGATTGCCAGCCAGTACCTGCACAAGGGCAAGATCGAGTTGTCGGAAATGATCGCGGTCGATGCCAAGAACAAGTTCGGCCTCGACGGTCGGGTGCATTTCAACGTCGGCGGTTCGCAGTCCATCGAGGACTCGCTGAAAGTCGTGCGTAACGCCACCAACGGCAAGAGCCTGATGTTCGCCTTCGAGGGCGGTTACCACGGTCGTACCCTCGGCGCCTCGTCGATCACCTCCAGCTACCGCTATCGCCGCCGCTACGGTCACTTCGGTGAGCGTGCGCAATTCATCCCGTTCCCGTATCACTTCCGTGGCCCTAAAGGCATGACCAAGGAAGAATACGGCAGCCATTGCGTGCAGCAATTCGCGCGGTTGTTCGAGACTGAATACAACGGCGTCTGGGACCCGAAAGTCGGCCAGAGCGAATACGCAGCGTTCTACGTCGAGCCGATCCAGGGCACCGGCGGTTACGTGATTCCACCGATGAACTTCTACAGCGAACTCAAGCATGTGCTGGATCAGCACGGCATTCTGATGGTCGTCGATGAAATCCAGATGGGCTTCTACCGCACCGGCAAGCTGTGGTCGATCGAGCACTTCGACGTCAAACCCGACGTGATCGTCTTCGGCAAGGCGCTGACCAACGGCCTCAACCCACTGGGCGGCATCTGGGCCCGCGAAGAGTTGATCAACCCGAAAATCTTCCCGCCAGGTTCGACCCACTCCACTTTCGCCTCCAACCCGTTGGGCACCGCCGTGGGCCTGGAAATGTTCAAGATGACCAGTGAAGTCGACTACGGCGCGATGGTCATGGCCAAGGGCAAATACTTCCTCGACGGTCTGCAGGACCTGAAGAAGCGTTACCCGATCATTGGCGATGTCGACGGTCTGGGCCTGGCGCTGCGCTGCGAGATCTGCACCGACGACGGTTTCACCCCGGACAAGGCCACCCTCGACTTCATGGTCGAAGAAGGCATGAAGGGCGACATCGAAATCGACGGCAAACGTTTGGGTCTGATCCTCGATGTGGGCGGTTACTACAAGAACGTCATCACCCTGGCACCGTCGCTGGAAATCAGCTATCCGGAAATCGATCTGGGCCTGGCCCTGCTTGATCGTCTGCTGCATCGGGCGATGAAAAGATGATCGACTCTGAGATCGATATGGGCGAAGGCAACGCCGGTTTCGTTCTCGGCAGTGGCGAGGTCGCGGTGTTGTTGATCCACGGCCTCACCGGCACCCCGACGGAACTGCGTCGGGTGGCCGTGGGCCTGGCGAAAGCCGGGCACACGGTCTACGTGCCGACTCTGGCGGGACACTGCGGCGGCAATGCCGATTTGCAGGCGACTGGCTGGCGTGACTGGTACGAAAGCGCGCGCAACACCTTCGTCGGTGTGCGCCGCAAGCACCAGAAAGTCTACGTCGGTGGTTTGTCGATGGGCGCGGTGCTGTCGATGTATATGGCTGCCGAACATCCGGGACAGATCGAAGGCTTGCTGCTGTATTCGACCACCCTGCGCTATGACGGCTGGAGCATCAACAAACTGGCGTTTCTCACACCGTTGCTGATGAAGATTCCGTTCGGCGTGCACCTGTGCAGTTTCGAAGAGAAACCGCCTTACGGCATCAAGAATGAGCGTCTGCGCGCCATCGTCGAACGTCAGATGAAAGAAGGCCAAAGCAGTCAGGCCGGTTTGCTGACGATGGAAGGCGTCACCGTGCGCGAACTGCACCGGCTCAACGCCGTGGTGAAAAAACGCATGCCGTCGATCACCACGCCTGCGCTGGTGCTGCACTCCATCGAAGACGACATCACCAGTCGCTGGAATGCCGATTATGTCGAACGCAAACTCGGTGGGCCGGTGGTCAAGGTGTTGCTCGACGACTGCTATCACATGATCACCGTCGACTTGCAGTACCGCCGGGTCGTAGAGCTGAGCGTGGATTTCATCCAGCGAGGCATCGTGCAACAGCAACCGGGTTCCAGTGCGCTGCACGAGGAACATCACCAACTGGCTTGAGTGGTCACCGCGAGCAACTCTGCGGCACGGACTGAAATACGCGACTCGCCGACATAAGGAACCGACGTGATCACCGCCCAAGCCTTTTCAACCATCGAAGCGATTGATCGCGGCGCGTGGAACAACTGCTTTGCCGATGAACTGGAGGACTGGGATTACTACCGTGCCGTTGAACGGGCCGGTATCGACGGTTTTCACTGGCGCTACCTGACGTTGCACGATGACGGCCAATTGATCGCCGCAGCGGTGGCGTTCACCACCAACTACTCGCTGGACACGACACTTCAGGGACCGGGCAAACGGGTCAGCCGATGGCTGAGCCGACGTCTGCCCGGGTTGTTCGATATTCGTCTGTACGCGCTCGGATCGCCGGTGGCCGAACAGTGCCATGTCGGCACGGCTTCCCACATCGTCGCTGCGCAACGTCCCGCATTGCTGACGCAGTTGTTGAAACTGGCGAGAGAGGATGCCGTACAACTCGGGATCGGCCTGTTTGCCGTCAAAGATGCCAGCCACCGCGATCCACAGTGGCTGGACGCCTGCCGTCAGGCGGATTTGCAAAGCATGCCCGGCGTGCCCGGTGCCGAGTTGTCGATCAACTTCGCTTCGGTGGACGCGTACCTGGGCGGCCTCGGCAAATCCACCCGCAAGGATTTGCGTCGAACCTTGCGCAGACAGGGCCCGCGTATCGAATGGCGGCGCTCGGTGCACGATTTGTTGCCGCGCATGATGGCGCTGTACGACGCCACTTTGGCGCGCAGCGATCTGGCTTTTGATTGCCTGCCGGCGGCGTACTTTCGCGAGGTACTCAATCATTTTGATGAACGTGTAGCCTACGTGCTCTATTGGGTTGGCGAAGAGTTGGTGGCATTCAATCTGGTATTGCTCGACGGCCAACAGATGATCGACAAATTATTCGCCCACGATCAGGCCTACACCCGCGAATACAATCTTTACGCTCGTAGCTGGCTGGAAAATGTCGGCTACTGTATTGAACACAAGCTGGCGATCTACACCTGCGGGCAAGCCGGCCATGCCAGTAAGCTACGCCTGGGTTGCACGTTTGTCGGTAATACGGTGTTCTTCCGTCATCGCAATCCACTGTTCGACCAACTGCTGCGACTGGTGAAAAAATTCGTTCGGCCGGATCGATCCGATCCGGCCATGGCTGCTGCAATAAGCGAAATCCAATGACCAACGACCGACGCGCCGCGACCCGACCTTTCGCTCTTTCCGGCTGGAGCCTGCAACGCAAACTGGTGCTGGCGTTCTGGCTGGTGAGCGTGATCCCGACCATGATCGCCGCCGAGCTGGCAGCCACCACGCTGTCGCAGATCTTCGACAGCAACGTGCGCATCTGGCTGCAGGAATCGTCGAAGATCGTCGAGGACGAAATCAGTGAGATCCTGCGTGACAACGCCCGGGCCGCGCAGCTGTTCTTGCGCTACACGCGACCGCCGACTGATCGCCAGTCCGCCCGACACAACAAACTGACCGCCGACGTCGCCGATTCCATGGGCATCGATGTCGTGGCGCTGGTACGCAACAGCGATAACAAAGTGGTGTACAGCACCGCCGCCGACAACATCGTCAGCCAGATCAGCACCGCGCCGAAAGCAGTGCTGCAAACCTTGCAGGTCGGCGGCGTGGCCACCGGCACGGTGGTTTCCAGCTTTGAAACCGAGCAGGACGGCGTTGATTACAAGTTGATCATCGGCACTTATCTCGACGACAGCTTCCTCACCAGCGTCGCCGATGTGCACTCACTGGACCTGCGACTTTATCTGGCCAAGGGTGACAATTTTTCAGAGATCTTCGCCACCCAACGCTTCGAAGATCATCCGTTGCAGGTGCCAAAAGGCATCGAACAGACCCTGCGTGAAACCAAAGAGCCTTTCGAACAATTCACCAATCGCTACAGCGGCATCTACCGGCCGGTGCTCAATGAAAATGGTGAGTTGCAAGGTGTGATCTTCACCGGTCTGTTGCGCCATACCAGCCTGGTGGGGCTGGTCAATCAGAGCAACCTGTTCATTCTGATTTTCCTGCTCAGCTCGGCAGCGTCACTGGCGGTCGGCTGGCTGGTCTCGGAGCGTCTGACCAAACCCCTGCGCGGGCTGGCCAAAGGCGTGCAAGCGGTGATCGCCGGCGATTATCGTCAGCGTCTGAGCGTGACCGGAGGCGATGAACTGGCCGAGCTGAGCAGCACCTTCAACCACATGAGCGAGCGGCTCGCGGAATTGCAGCATCTGGAATTCCAGCTGCGTCGCCGCGACCGTTTGCATGCACTGGGTGAAGTCGCCATGGGCCTGGCCCATGAAATCCGTAATCCGCTGGGCATCATCAAAACCGCCACGCAACTGCTGCATCGGCGCGCCGATCTGCCGGAAACCGACAAGCGTCATCTGGAATATGTGGTCAGGGAAGTCAGCCGGATCAATGACCTGATCACCGAATTCCTCGATTTCGCCAAACCCAGTGCGCCGATCCGCGCCTCGCACTCGGCGCGGGCGCTGGTCGATGAACTGGCAGGCTTCTGCGAACCGGAATTGACCAGCCACAACATCGATGTGCGCATCGACGATCAGGCGCCCGGCGCGACGCTGTACGCCGATACCAAGCAACTGAAACAGGCCGGACTGAACCTGATCGTCAACGCCATCGATGCGATGCCTGACGGCGGCCGGCTGACCCTGACCATCGCCAGCGACGCCAGCCACACTATTATCAGTGTGGCGGACACCGGCCAGGGCATTGAAGCCGACATGCTCGAACGGATCTTCACACCGTTCGTCACCACCAAGGCGTCAGGCACTGGCCTGGGTCTGGCCAAGGTGTTTTCGGTGATGGAAAGCCATAACGGGCGCGTAGAGTGTGTCAGCGAAAAAGGTGCTGGTGCCACGTTCAGCCTGTACATTCCGGCGGATGGCGAGGACTTCGACGAGAATGACGATGACGCATAACATTCTGGTGGTGGACGACGAACCCAAACTCTGTGACCTGCTGGCTTCGGCTCTGGGCCAGAACGGCATCACCGTGTTCACTGCCGGCAACGGTTTGCACGCGCTCAAAGTGCTGGAGAGTGAAGACATCGACCTGCTCATCAGCGACTGGCGCATGCCCGGCATGGACGGCCCGCAGCTGTTGGCAGAGGTCAAAAACCGCTACCCGCAGTTACCGGTGATTGTCATGACCGCCTACAGCACGGTGAAAAATGCAGTGCAATCGATGCGTAACGGCGCGTTCGATTACATCGCCAAACCGTTCGATATCGATGAGCTGGATATCACCGTCAGCAAGGCCCTGCAGTTTCGCGACATTCTCAAAGACAACCAGCGCCTGCGCGCCGAACTCGACGAACATCAGCAGATCGACAGCCTGATCGGCGATAGCCCGAGTTTTCGCCGCGTACTGCAAGCCGTCGATTCATTACGCGAAAGCGCCGCGACCGTTTTGCTCAGTGGCGAAAGCGGCACCGGCAAGGAAATGGTCGCCCGCGCCATCCACAAACATGGCAATCGCGCCGATAAACCTTTTGTCGCGGTCAACTGCGCAGCGATCCCCGAAGGACTGCTGGAAAGTGAAATGTTCGGCCACCGCAAAGGTGCGTTCACCGGCGCCGTGGCAGATCGGATCGGGCGCTTTCAACAGGCCGACAAAGGCACGCTGTTTCTCGACGAGATTGGTGAAATGCCGTTGGCCTTGCAGGCGAAAATCCTCCGCGCCCTGCAAGAGCGGGTGATTGAGCCCGTGGGTGAGACCAAGGAGCGCAAAGTCGATGTACGAGTGATCGCTGCCACCAACAAGAATCTGTTGGAAGCGGTGGCCAACAAGGAGTTTCGCGAGGATCTCTACTACCGCCTCAACGTGTTTCCCATTCCGCTGCCGGCGTTGCGTGAACGGGTCGAAGACATCGCCCCGCTCGCCCGGCATTTCGCCCACACGCTGGGCGCCGACGCCGGCAAACGCATCAGCGGTTTCAGCCCGCAGGCGTTGCAGGCCATGACGCTCTACTCATGGCCGGGCAACATTCGCGAGCTGCAAAACTGTGTCGAGCGAGCGACCATCGTCGCCTCGGCAAATGTCATCGAAGAGCAGGATTTACCGGCGTACCTGTTCGCTGCGCAAGCCTCGAACAACGGTGGTCCGGTGACCGAAATCAACGGCGTACCGGCGGATCTCGACGCGGCGCTGGCAGAAACCGAAAAGGCCTACATGCTCGCCGCCCTGCAACAAAGCAACGGTGTGCAGGCCGCCGCCGCGCTGCAACTCGGGATCTCCGAGCGCAGCTTCTGGTATCGCCTGAAGAAGCTCGGCATTCACGTCGACAAGATCGTGCGTTGAGTCTGGGCGGCTATTCAGTCACCGTACCGCCCTTGGCTTCACTGATGATCTGCCGGATCGCCCCGACAAACGTTTCCACCGGTTGTCCGCCCGTCACCGCGTACTGACCGTTGAACACCACGGTCGGCACCGAACTCACGCCGCGTTGCAGCCAGAGCTGCTCTTCTTCGCGCACTTTATCGGCAAACTCGTCGGAGGCCAGAAGGGTCTCGGCTCGTTGGCGATCCAGGCCGACACTTGCGGCAATCTGCGCCAGTTGCGTGTGATCCGAAGGATTGCCGCCATCGGTGAAGTACGCCTTGAACAGCGCCTCTTTCAGCGGCAACTGCCGGCCTTCCAGCCCGGCCCAGTACAACAGACGGTGCGCATCGAAGGTGTTGTAGATGCGGCTGTTGCCATCGGTGCGAAAGGCAAAACCGACATCGGCGCCACGGGCGCGAATCGCTTCGCGGTTCTTCTGCGACTGCTCCGGGGTCGAGCCGTATTTCTCACCGATGTGCTCGGTGATGTTTTGCCCTTCCGGGCCCATTTTCGGATTCAGCTCGAATGGCTGGAAATGAATCTCGGCCTGCACTTCGTTGCGCAGAATTTCCAGCGCCTGCAGCAAGCCATACAGACCGACGACGCACCACGGGCAGGAAACGTCGCTGACAAAATCGATTTTCAAAGCGGAACTCATCACACACCTCGTGGGCGGAAATCGTGCGGGAAAGTTTGCACGATACACCCGGCCAGCCCTGCGGTGACAGTGATGGCCTCATCGCGGGCAAGCCACGCTCCCACAGGTTCAATGCAATCCTTGTGGGAGCGGGCTTGCCCGCGATGAGGGCCTTTGGATCAGAGCAGATTCCCCGCCGCCACCGGCTCGATCTGCGCCCAGTGCGAAGTGTCTTCGCGATGCTCCTGCAAGTACGGCAACACCGCCGCCAGCAACGGCGCCTTGAATGCTTCCTGAAAACGATGCGCCAGCCCCGGGATCAGCTTCAACTGACTGCCACGAATATGCGCCGCCAGATGCACGCCATGCATCACCGGCAACAACGGATCAGCCGTGCCGTGTACCACCAGCGTCGGCACGCGCAATTGATTGAGCAGCGCCACCCGGCTTGGTTCGGCGAGGATCGCCATGATCTGGCGTTTCACGCCTTCGGGATTGAACGCCCGGTCATACGCAACCGCTGCCTGCTGCAACAACACCTGACGATCATCGGTAACCGACGGACTGCCCAGCGCCGCCAGCAGGTCAGCCTGTTGCTCCAGCGCCACCTCGCGATTCGGCGCACCGCGACGCGCCAGCAACTGCACCAGCGCCGCGCTCGGTGCCGGCAGGCCTTCGGCGCCGGAACTGGTCATGATCAGGGTCAGGCTCTCGACCCGTTGCGGCGCCATCGCCGCCAGATGCTGGGCGATCATGCCGCCCATGCTCGCACCCAACACATGGAATTGTTCGATGTGCAGCGCGTCCATCAAACCCAGCGCATCGTCGGCCATGTCGGTCAGGCTGTAAGGCGCCGCGACCGGCAAACCCAGCTTGTAACGCAGCACTTCGAAGGTCAGATTGGCGCTGGCCGGCGCTTGTCGCCAGGTCGACAGACCGACATCGCGGTTGTCATAACGAATCACCCGGAACCCTTGCTGACAGAGGGCAACCACCACTTCGTCCGGCCAGTGGATCAACTGCCCGCCCAGTCCCATCACCAGCAACAGCGCCGGGTCCGAGGCACGGCCAATGCTCTGGTACGCGAGGCTCACCTGTGCCAGATCGACCCGTTCGGTCGGTACATTGACATCACAACGCGAAGCCGCCAGCGACGGCAGGCCGAACAACAGTGCGGCCAACAGCAAAAATAAACGCATGAAAAACACCGAAACGCAGAACCCCAGTAGAGCGCGAGTCTGATGAAGTTTGTTCAAGCGCGCTGCCACAGTTACGTGACAGTTTGATGAAGTTTGCCGAGTGGTCATCTGTTGCACAGTCGAAGCACGGCAGATCAACCGCAACAGTCTGCAAACAAAGCGCCGTTTTGCGATAACCCAGTACCGCACGCGACTCTGGCGGCAGGTCTCTAATGGCTCGATTACCGGCTCAGGCCGGCCTTTCAAGCCTTTTGGAGTCTTGTCGTCATGTTCGACATTGCCACACCTGCCACGGTCGATTTCGGCCTGGTCCATCCGCTGCCGCTGGACCTCAATCAAAACCTCTACCTGCTAGCCGCAGTGCGCTTGCGTGATTGCCGCCAGCAGTGGCTTGAGCTGACCGCACAAATACCTTCAGGCAGTACGCATGATGGTTGGAGCGCCCGCGCGACCGGTACTCCGCTGTCACGCAGGGACCACGCCTTGAGCCTGTATCGCCAGCATTTCGAAGCCGCCAGTCAGCTCGCTTGTGCCGAGGGGACCATCAGCAACAAGCAATGGCAGGGGCTACTGGAGCGGGTCAAACCCTCCGCGACGGCGAACGGCGTTCACGTCACACAGCCCGCGCTCGAACGTGCCGACAGGAGCCGTGTTGCATTGCCGGGAGCTTTGATCCTGCGTCTCGATAATGAGCTGCCGGCTATTCATCTGCTGTATCTGCCTTGTCATGCCCAAGGATTGACCGCGTTCAGGGAACGCGCCGATCTGGAGCAATGGCTGATCGGGCATTGTCGTCAGCAAAATCGGCAGCCACCCCTGGACAACCTCACGCTGGTGGATGACACGCTCGACCAGGACCCGCTCAAGCGTGGCCTGGAGTTGTTGTTCAAGTCACCGGCGCCAGCGTGGGCCGACATTCAGAACATGATCGCCGAACCATCGCCTCTGCCAGCTGAAGTCACGGACAGCACCGATGCGGCTCTGTTCGGGAGCTTGAGCCCCGGTACTCCTTTCAGCCAGCGCAGTCTGGCACTGAGCCTTGAACAGAACGCGCTCGACCGCTTGCTGGGTGAGACACTTGTCGCCGACCCGGGTAGCGCATTACGACTGAAACTGGCGCAACAGTTTGATGCCTTGTCCCAGGCAGAACAGGCCAGCCACACCGCCGCATCGGCACTGCTCGACAGTCGCGATGCACAAAAAATGCTTGAGCTGCGCCACACCGAAAATTCCCACTATCACGCTTTGCATCAGGCCCGCATCGCGGGTTTACGTGCCGAGGCAGAACTGCAACTCACGCTCGATCAACTAACAGCCGAGGAACACCAGCGAATCATTGCCTTGCTCGACGCCCCCGACCACAAACTGCGCCCTGCGGATGGCGTGGTCGCTCGCATCAGTTTGTCGGCGACGCAACCGAATCTCAGCCGAAACGAGGATCTTGAGGGAGTATTGATCATCGCCGCGGCGGCAGCTTTTGAGCCGGGTTCGACAGACAGCCTGTTGCTCTTCTGGCCCGGTCTCTTCGGAGGATTACAACGTTTCGATTCACGCCAGGCATTGGAGCAGAGCGTGTTCCGACGCACCCCCGATGAGCAGAATCTGGCCATGCATTTGACGCCGCTCAATGGTGATCCGCTCGTCTGGTCGCTTGAGGAACAACTCTACCAATGCGAACAACTGGCAGTGACGATCATCAAGGACAACCCGCTGCCCGGTCATGCCGGGGAGCGCGCAAGCGCCATGGAAAAACTGCGCGAGCAATATCTCCCGCGATTGACCGTGCCCTTGCCGCAGGCGCGCGAACTGGCTTATGCACAACAACTGGACCAAGACCGCAGCGTTACGCTGGCCGGCGGTCTGCCGCAGTGGTTCAACAGACTGGATGACACGCAACGGACTCGAATCAAAGCATTGATCCATCGCTATCTGATTGCCATGCAGGCCGCCCATGCCCTGCTCGAACGAGACCTGCCGCCACGACCAGCCTTCAGCAAGAAACGCCTCGATGCCCGCCTGCGTCAGGACTTCTCGCTCAAGCGCAACGCGGTGGTGACGCTTGATCTGCCCGACTCGACCTTCTGGCGAAAAACCGTAATGGCGGGCCCCGCACCCGGCACGCCGCAGAAAAACACTTTGATCGCCAGCCCGGGGCGCAGCGATATTGCCCTGGAAGAGCTGGCGCAAGACAACATCGATCAAGAGATGTGGTGGCGCCTGTCTTTCCTGCGGGTGAAGGTCGCCACGGACGACGAGCAGGAGCGCCAAGCCGTGCTGGCCGGTATCAACGCGACGTACTTGCGCACACTGGTGACGGAGCTGGATCTGGCCGGGCACTACGAAACGCAGATTCTTCAGGCCTTTTTCGGCGCGACGTCCGACTCCGCATTCGACAAGGCGTATCGCCGCGAATGCCTGAATGAACCCTGGCGGCTGATGCTCAAGTTGCAAGGTGAATTCGCCGCATTGCAAGGGCAGATCGATCACGCAGGTCACACGGTGCTCGACATCGCCATCGATGCATCGACGCCACAGGCATATGCCGTCGAGGGCAAGCGCATCGTGCTGCTGCCGGCACACCTGACGGTCGGCGGCACGGACACCGCACATCAGACCGCAAGCACACTCGCCGGAGTGACCTTCATCGTCGAACAGGTCAGCGGCCTGACCCTGTTGTATCTGCCGGACAGCACCGATGGCGTCTTCCTGCGCCAATACACCACGCTGGAAGAGGCGCGCGTGGATCTGTTCAAACGCTGCGTATACAGGAGCATGGTCGACTACCTTGCCGGACGCGCCTTGAGTGGCGATTTTGCCAGCCATGTCAGCCGTATCAATCAGGCGCAATTGCGCAACTTCAATGCGCTGATTGGCGTTGGCTTCGCCTGGCCTTCCAGCACATCCCTGTCCACGCACTTGCTCGACGTGCACATGGGCCGTTTGCTGGAAGCTCATCGCAACAGCTCGCGCTCCAACGATGCACTGTACCTGGAAGCCTGTGCGCTGAAATCAGGCGCGTTGTTCAATTACCTGAAAATGGCCGTGGGCATGCTGCCTTTCATCGGTTCGGCCGTCGCGCTGTATGACGCCTGGAACAGCGCCAACCTCGCCGTCGCGGCGTTCCTGCGGGGTGATATCGGCCATGGACTGGCGGAGGTGGAATCGGTGCTGCTGTGCCTTATCGACGCAGCAATGGACGTGCTTCCGGGAACTGTCAGCCTGCCTGCTGCCGCTCGACTGGCGACCCGACAACGCCAGCGCTCGGTACCCGGAAAAGCGGCGACCACACTGCAGAAAACCTCGCGCCAGCGAACCCGCCAGTCACTCGACCGCTTCAAGGGTTACGAATACGAACACGAGATTTCTCTGAGCGATTTGCGACCGGACACCCACGGCATCTATCGCAACGTTTATCGGCATGCCGAAGGCGATTTCATCATCCGTCAGGGACGCATCTACCGTATCCAGTTGAGCGACTCCCCACGAGGCTGGAGGCTTTATGGCACATGGTCGCGCGGTTATAAAATGCCGATTGCCCTCGACGACACCGGCAACTGGAACACCCACTACGCCGTGCACGGTACCCTGATGGATGGCGGCGGGATCGGCGGCGGCGCGGTGCTCGGGCATCTGGCAGACGGCCTCGACCCGTTGTGGCCCGAGCCAGTCAGGCAATGGTTGCCACGCTGGTGGACCGACCGTCAGTTGCGCCGGCAACTGACCCTGACCAACACCGCCGATGCCTACACGCGACGTCTCGAAACCCAGACCCGCAGCTCCAACCAGTTACTGGAACGCTACCATGGCCAAGCCATTGAGCAGCGCAGGCCGCTGCGCACCGAGGTTGATAACGCCTGCATCAATGACATCGACACCGCCACGGCCCAGTACCAGAACCTTGCCGAACTGTTGCCGTTGAGCCACGGCAGAAAACGCCTTCAGGTCGAAGATATCCAGAGCCGTTGCGCCTGGATCGTGGTTGACCGCTCGATACAGCGAGTCACCGTAGCCCGCGACAGACTGCTCGAATACCTGAACCAGATCGACGCGCTTGTCGCACAGTCCGATGCCACAGCCCTGACAGACACGCCCGCCCATCTGGCACTGGTGGCCCAGCGCAAGGCTGTGCGCAAGAAATTCCTCAAGGAGTTCGACCACCTGCATGCGACCGCCGAACAAGCCAATCTCTGGAACGGCCGCATTACCAACCGGGGCCAAAAAGCCAAAATGGCGCCAGACATGACGGCACTCAATCAGAAGCTCGGCGAAACCACTCACTACTATCTGAAAACCGCGCACACCCTGGAAATCATTACCCGCTACGACGCCGTTGAGGATTTATCCTGGCTCTACTTCCATGTGCAAATGAAAGAAACCCGGATCAAGGTCGGACGCGCCCTGCTGACCCAACATCATCTGCCCGAAGTTCAGTCCAGCCTGGCACAACGCAATCGGGTGCTTGAAGACTGCCTGGAGATCTACGCCGGGTTTCGTCGCCAGTTGAATGCCTGGACGCTCGGCTATCCACAGCATCTGGATCTGGAGCAGATCGCGCCGTTTCTCGAGGGGCTGAGCAGGGTCGAAGATCATGCCCGCCAGGCACTCAAACATCGCCCCACTCTCAAACCCAAAGAAACCGGCAGCAAAAAACTGTTCGAAACCGAAGACAACCAATTGCTCATCGGTACCGAAATCATTGATGTCGGCACCCAACAAAAGCGCTTCACCATCGAGGGCATCGATGGTTTTCGGGAAACCTGGCTGCCGCGTTCCAGTGGCAAATACCATCTGCAAGTTCAACCCGCAGCTTCCGGCCCGCCATTGCCGACCGATGTGCAACCCTTGCTGAGCGAAGCCCGCACGCGTCTCGCGGCAGTGCCGGCGTACAGCGCCAAGGTCAATGGCTATGCCCGGCAGAACATGCTGCCCGTGGATCTGGAACATATGTTCAGCAGTGAAGCGACAGAGTTGAACACCCGCGCGCAAGCCATTGAACGGTTAAAGCCGACTGACCCGATCGTTGCGCAATTACAGGACAAGGCGCGAGAGTTGCGATGGACCGGGCGTACGCTGCGCATCGATCAATCCATACGCAGCAATACCCCCACCGAAGGATATCTGGACTATCTGCTACAACAGCAAGTAGTGGATATCCGCAAGGAAGGGCCGGTTCGGGCTCTCGGCAAGCGTGCCGACGGACGCAAGGATTTCCTTCAGGAATATGAAGTGCGCGACCTGAGTTCAAATCCGCCGCGTACGCTTTGGTATGCGCACTTTCACTACACCTCGGACAAAGCAGCGTTTCAGGACTTCGTCAAAGCCCACTTGAAGTTGCCCGAGCAACGCAATCTCGGCCTGCAATGGCAACAGGCCCAGGCGGCTAGCGGAGCGCAGGTGGAAGCGATCTGGCGAGGCGATATCGGCAAGCCGTTCGCCAATAAGCTCTTTTCGGCGCTGTAGCCAAATGCAGCGGAGCACGCAAAGTGCTCCGCTCCCTTCATGCATGTCGACAGCATGGCCAACATGAGACAAACTCACCGCCTTCGCCTTGATCACAAATTTTATTCATGGAGCCAGCGGTGCTTGAAATCCGTCACCTGAAAACCCTGCACGCGCTGCGCGAGGCCGACAGTCTGGTCGATGCCGCCGACCGTCTGCATCTGACCCAATCGGCGTTGTCCCACCAGTTCAAGGAACTGGAGGAACGTCTGGGCATGCAGTTATTCGTGCGCAAGACCAAACCGGTGCGCTTCACCAGCGCCGGCCTGCGTTTGCTGCAACTGGCTGATGCGACCCTGCCGCTGCTGCGCGCTGCCGAACGTGATATCAGCCGACTGGCGGGCGGTACTGCCGGGCGCCTGCACATGGCCATCGAATGCCATAGTTGCTTTCAATGGCTGATGCCGACCATCGACCAGTTCCGTGACGCGTGGCCGGAAGTTGAACTCGATCTGGCCTCGGGATTCTCCTTCGCCCCGCTACCGGCGCTGGCCCGTGGTGATCTGGATCTGGTGGTGACGTCCGATCCGCTGGAAATCGCCGGCATCACCTACGTGCCGCTGTTTACCTACGAAGCGATGCTCGCGGTGGCCAATCAGCACGCGCTGGCGAGCAAACCGTACATCGTGCCTGAAGACCTGCTGACTGAAACCCTGATCACCTACCCGGTGGAACGTGATCGTCTGGACATCTTCACCCGCTTCCTTGAACCGGCCGACATTGAACCGGCGCAGGTACGTACCTCGGAACTGACGGTGATGATGATGCAACTGGTCGCCAGCGGCCGTGGTGTGTGCGGCATGCCGCACTGGGCACTGCATGAGTACAGCTCGCGGGGTTACGTGAAGGCCAAGCGTCTGGGCGAAAAAGGCTTGTTTGCGACGCTGTACGCGGCTATCCGCGCCGACATGCTCGATGCGCCGTACATGCGTGATTTCTTGCTGACGGCCAAGGACACTTCGTTCTCGACGCTGGATGGGGTTAGCGCGGTTCGTTGATCCAACATGCCCTCAGTTTGACGCGCTGAGTGACCGCTTGTCTTGAATCCACGCTCACCTGTCAGATCTGACAGGTGACACCTTTATCTCCTCGCGCTCTGATGGGGTCTGTCCGAAACGGTCCAGTCTCAACAGCCGAGGAACGAGCATGAACAGCAACCTCAACTCACCGCAGGCTGACGCCGCTCTTGCGTTGCTCCCCATGTTCATTCCGGGGTGGAAAACACCTGTGCTACCAGCAGGGGACTACCACGGCGGCATTCCTTTGAGTATTCACTCACCTTCCACAATGCTTTACATGGTGATCGATCCGCTCACGACACTTTCGATCACTCTGGCCATCGGTGACTCCGTGGAGCTTTGGGTCAATGATCAACCGACCTCCGTGATCAAGCTCATCAGGAAGGGAGACGAGAACGACCGCATAGAAATGGAGATGCCGTGGGGATGGTTGGTGAATGGCCTGAATACCCTGTTTTACCGAGTGACTCGCCCCAGCGAGAATTTCAATGACTCGACACCGATATTGAATGTGCTATTCCACTCTCCGGCCACCGATGTCACTGTCAGCCATCCGGCCAGCGTCGGCCCCAACCAGCCGGCCACGTTTTCGCTCACCCGCAACTACGCGCGGGAATATGATGAAGTGAGGCTGACTGTAGGGACCTGGAGCATAATTATTCCTTATGTCCATCCTGCCAATCCGATTACTTACACTCTGAAAGACGACGAGCTTCGGCAGATCGGTGACGGCATCCATACGGTGAGCGCTCGGGTAGTCGATCAGTTGGGCAACAGCTATGTGTCACCGACAAGTTCCATTGCTATCAATACGGCACCGGTGGTGGCAACAGTCATCACCTCAATGACAGACTCGGCCGGGGTCAGCCTGCCTAACGGCGGTTCGACCTTTCAGACAGGTGGTACGCTGAGAGGGACAGCTGCTCCCAATCAACAATTGCAGATCCTGCTCAACGGCGTTGTCAGCCAAAACGTTTCCGCCGACTCCAGAGGTGACTGGTCGTACAGTATTTCCGGGCTGGCAGTTTTTCTTCACACATTCATTGCCCGCCCCACGCCCAGCGGAGCACCCGACTCAACCCCTTGGCAAATCAATATCAAACTGGAATGGGAAGATCACTACACTTCACTAGCGACCAACTCCTATAACGGCTGGATTACCTATACGGGAGCTCGCTGCGGATCTATCCGCCAGTTCCCCATGAATGGCCAATGGGTGACCGCATTTTTCAACTTCACCGACCAGGGAGCCCCAACCGGATTCGCTGGCGCAGTCTTTTATCGCGACTTCCTGTTTATACCCGGTCAATACCAATTCACATTCGAAGGCACTCATGTTGCCGACAGCCCCGCTGAGCAGTTGCTCGACCCGATCCTGTGCGCGGATACCAGCATGGCGCAGTGGCCTGGCGCGCGTCGGGCAGTCCCCAAAAACGGAGTCTGGTACCTCTTTTTGAATGCATTCACCATCACTCAACGGCAAGTAGCGCGGATGTATATCAGCAACTTCCAGGATGGTAGCTACGGCAACGATTTCGGCATTCGAAACATTAACATCGTACGAGTGAACAGTGTTGGAGGCCTCATGAGCGCACCTGAGGCCGAACCGGAATTGCCGGTTTATACCGAACCACTGCCAGACCTCAAATACCCTTGACTGATCATCGGGACAGGGGCGAAACGACTTCTTCGCAGCTGTCCCGGAGCACGGTGATTTCACGCCACATATGGATCTTGTCGAAGTAATCTTCGCCCACTCGCACCGCCAACGGCTCCAGACCGAACTGGATGAAACCGCAGCGCTGGTAGAGGTTGAACGCGGCGTCATTGCCGGCGGTGACGGTCAACTGGATCAGTTTCAGTGCCGGATGCGTTTGCGCTTCGGCGATTGCTGCCTGCACCAGTTCAAAGCCCAATCCGTGCTGACGAAAATCCGCGGAGACGTACATGCCGAACAACGTTGTCTTGTGTCGGGCCTTCTCACGCGGCTCGAACGCAAGCCCGACAATGCCGGCCAATGTCCCTGCTTCAAACGCGCCGAGCACCACATCGAGTTTGCTGGTCAGCCGCGCTTCCCACCAACTCAATGGCATCACTGCGCGCTCGCGCACGCTGGAGGTGAACGCCTGCGGATGGCGGTCGTAGGCTTCGAGCATCAGTTCCCGATAAGCCAGGGCATGACTGGCGTCCAGCCGCTCGATCCACATATCAGGCTGCTCGCCGCTGCTCAAGCATCAGCCGCACCGCCAGACCGCCGAGTACAAAACCCATGAAATACCGCTGCGCCGCGAGCCAGCTCGGGTTGTTGACGAACCACGAAGCGATGCCCGCCGCGAACAGCGCAATCAGCAGGTTGACGCTGAAACTGACGCTGATCTGGGTCAGGCCAAGAATGATGCTTTGGGTGAACACCGAACCATGCTCAGGCGTAATGAACTGCGGAAAAACCGAGAGATAAAACACGGCAATTTTCGGGTTCAGCGCGCTGGTGAGAAACCCCATGGTGATCAGTTTGCGCGACGAGTCCGGTGGCAGTTGTTGCGCCTCGAATGGCGAGCGCGCACCGGGTTTGACTGCCTGCCAGGCCAGCCACAACAGGTACAGCGCACCGGCCCATTTCAATACCTCATAGGCCATCGGCACGGCGAGGAACACTGCCGTCAAACCCGCTGCGGCAGCAAACATATGCACGAAGAACCCGGCCACCACACCCAACAACGACGTCACCCCGGCCTTGCGTCCCTGACAGATCGAACGCGAGATCAGATAGATCATGTTCGGCCCCGGCGTCAGCACCATCAGCAATGCTGCGGCAGCAAAGATCAGCAAGTCTTGCAGCGGGATCATGGTCGGGCGTCCTTGGCGTGGTTGATCAGGCGATAGCCGTCAGCGAACTGCGATAAAACGGCAGGATCAGGTCGCGTGTCAATGGCGCCAGCTCCACCGCAGGATCAGTGGCCGGGTCGACCCAGAGCACTTCTTCGATTTCCGCAGCCGGACAAACTTCGCTATCAATCGTCAGCTGGAAGATTTCGGCCTGAACGATAAACCCCGGCTCATTGGCCGCAGGTGCGGAGAACTGGCCGAGAAAAGTCGCCTGCGCCGAATCAATCTCCAATCCCAACTCCTCTTCCAGCTCCCGCGCCAGCGCATGCACCGGCAACTCATGCGCTTCGATCTTGCCCCCCGGTTGCATGAACGCCGTGGTACCGCGCTTGCGTACCAATAGAGTCTTGCCGTCCGCGCGGATGAGCAGCGCGGCGGCAATTCGGATCAAAGGCGTAGACGACATGAAAGCAAATCCCTGGCTCGAAAAACGCCAAGTTTCCCAGATCAGGTGGCTTCCTGGAAATCCATTTCCGGCGGCTGACGGCGGAAGCCGCCAGTGAGTACCGCCAGATACACCACACCAATCGCCAACCAGCTCAGGCCCAGATACACCGCCAGATGATCGAGGCTGACCATCAACCACAGATCCGCGACCAGACCAATGAACGGGAAGATCAAAAACAGCACCAGTTCACGCAGGCCTTTTTTCTCGCCGCCGATCCAGTAGTGAAAAATCACCGACAGATTCACCAGACTGAACGCCAGAAACGCGCCGAAGTTGATGAACGACGTCGAGGTGGTCACGTCGAGTTTCAGCGCCAGCAATGCCACCACGGCGCAGAGCAGGATGCTGTTGACCGGAGTACCGAAGCGCGCATGCAGCGTGCCGAAAAACGATTTCGGCAACACACCGTCGCGGCCCATCGCGAACAACAACCGCGAGCCGCTGGCCTGAGCCGAAAGCCCCGACGCGAACTGGCCGACGATCAGCCCGATGAGGAAGATCGAGACGAACAGGTCACCGCCAATATTGCGCGCAATTTCATAGGCCGCCGAGTCGACGCTGTCGAACTGGAACGACGGATGAGCGATCTGCACGAAGTACGAAACGCCGACGAAAATCAGCCCGCCGATCAGCGTGATAAGCATGATCGCCCGAGGGATGGTGCGACGTGGATCGCGGGTTTCTTCAGTGAGGGTGCTGACCGCGTCGAAACCAAGGAACGAGTAACAGGCGATCGCCGCACCGCTCATGATCAGCGGCATTTGCATGTCGCCATTGAAGAACGGTTTGATCGACCACAACGGCGTGCTCGCATCCCCGCCGACGTAGTGCACGCACAGCGCGACGAAAGCGATCAGCACCAAAAACTGAATCAGCATCAGCAAGGCGTTGATGCCGTTGGCCAGTTTCAGGCCGATGATGTTGATCGCGCTGGTGATGCCGATGAACGCCAGCACCCAAATCCACTGCGGGATCGACGGGAACGCCGAGGCGAGATACGCCGCACCGATCAACCAGATCGCCATGGGCAAAAACAGATAATCGAGCAGCACCGCCCAACCGGCGATAAACCCCAGTTTCGGGCTGATCGCTTTCCGTACATAGCTGTAGGCCGAGCCGGCCACCGGGAAAGCGGCGGCCATGCGTCCGTAACTCATGGCGGTGAAGAACATCGCCACGAGTGCCGCCAGATACGCGGCGGGCACCATGCCGGCGGTGGATTGAGCGAGGATGCCGAAGGTGCCGAGGACAATGATCGGCGTCATGTAGGCGATGCCGAACAGCGTCACCGACCCCAGTGTCAGGGTGCGTTGCAAACGAGCCATGAGCGAATTACTCCGAATTTTATTGGATTTATGGCAGAGCCGGATTCGGCAAATTTTTCGGGTGTTGGTTTGTTGTTTTAGTGAGTCAAATGGATCGCTAAAAGATCGCAGCCTTCGGCAGCTCCTACATTGAAATACGTACTCCTGTAGGAGCTGCCGAAGGCTGCGATCGTTTGATCTTCAGCGTTGAGGAATCAGCAGCTCCCGCAATCCATTAGCGTGCGGCACAACCTCCCCCGGCAACTTCAACCGCTGATCATCCAGATAGCGGTAATCCTTGCGCGCATCCGCCAGTTGACCGAAATCCAGCTCAACACTGAACTGACCTTGCTCCCGCCCGGCCTCGAACAACAACGTCCCCAACGGATCAACCAGCGCACTGCCGCCAGCAAACATCAAACCGTCATCGCCGGCCTCGACCCGATTGACCATCAGCGCAAACGCCTGGTTTTCCTGAGCCCGGGCCATGATTGCGGTGCGATGCGTCGGTGCGTACGGGTCCATGTTGCCGTTGGTCACGATCAACAGCTCAGCTCCCAGTTGCGCCAATGCACGGGCGCTTTCCGGGAACTCGATGTCGTAGCAGATCAACAGACCGACCCGCACCCCGTTCCACTCGCAAGTGGCGTAGCGGTCGCCGGCTTCAAACACGCCGCGATCCGAGGCCCACAGGTGCGTCTTGCGGTATTTCAGGGCGATGCCTTGCGGGGTGATCAGCAGCGTGGTGTTGAAGAACCGGCCGTTGTCGTTCTCGGCCATGCCGATGACCACGGCGATGTTGCGTTCGCGGGCGGCGGCCAGCACCGCGCTGACAGTCGGGCCGTCCAGCGGTTCGGCGGTCTGCGCAACGGTTTCGGCGGTCGGGAAGCCCATCAGGTGGGTTTCCGGAAACACGATCAATTGCGTGTCGGCAGCGCAGGCTGCAATCGCCGCCAGTGCGCGTTCGAGGTTGTACGCCGTGCCATTGTCACGGCCCGCCAGTTGGGCGAGTTCGACTTTCATGGGGAGTCCCTGTTCTGGTGCCGGACGCTGAAAGTTTGCCCGGCGGCTGTCTGTGGGCCAGTATGCTTCGCATCCGACCGGCCAGGGAATCACGCGGCCGGGGTAACCCGATAGGGGTAGATTGATGACACTTTCGTTTGACGACATCACTTGGCACCGCGCCGTCGGGCAACTGATCGACGCCCTCGACAAGCCGAATTTCTGGGCGCAACTGGTGCGTCTGCTGGATCAATACGTAGCGTTCGATAGCTGGGTGGTGCTGCTGTTCAGCGCCGATCAACACCCGCAGGTGTTCGCCGAATGTCCCGGAGAGGACGGCAGCCCCGACCAGTTGTTTCAGGATTATCTGCGCGGCCTGTACCTGCTCGACCCGTTCTACATCGCCTGCCGCGAGCAGTCGCGCACCGGTTTGTATCGCCTGTCGGAGGTGGCGCCGGAGCATTTCGAGCTGACCGAGTATTACCAGCGATACTTTCGTCTGAATGTGGTCGCCGACGAAATCCAGTTCAATTGTCAGCTCGAAGGCGAGCGCACACTGTGCCTGTCGCTGGGCAGCAAACAGCGTTTCAGCGTCGAACAGATCGCCCTGCTGTCACTGATTCAGCCCTGGGTACTGGGCCTGTTGCGCCAGCGCCTGCCTTATGAAATCAACGAAACCGTGGCCCTCGCCGTCTCTCCCGCATCTGCGGACTGGCGGGTGCAACTGGAGGCTTCGGTGCAACAACTCAAGGGCGCGCAACTGACCGCCCGGGAACTGGACGTCGGGCGTTTGATGCTCAGCGGTTGCTCCAGTAAAGAAATCGCCCGTAAGCTGGAAATCTCTGTCGAAACCGTGAAAGTCCATAAGAAACACATGTACAGCAAGCTGGGGATCAAATCCCAGTCCGAGCTGTTTTCGATTTTTCTTCAGGCGCAAAACGCCTGAAACAGCACTGAAACACTTTCTGCGGGAGCAGATTTCCGTGGCGAGGGGATTTATCCCCGTTGGGTGGCGCAGCCGCCCCAAAACCGGCAACTGCGGTGCAGCAGATACACCGAGTTCAATGGTTTGGCGACTGCTTCGCAGCCGAACGGGGATAAATTCCCTCGCCAAAAAATCCCGCTCCAAAGTGCTGCAAACATCCGAGTCCGAACCAAGGAAACCGTATGAGCCTGTCACTCCTGAGCCGCTACGCCTTCTTTGCCGTCTGCGTGATTTTCACCCTCGCCAGCCTGCCCTTTCTTGAACACGACTGGCTCTGGCCGATCACCGCCGTCACCGGCGTACTGAGCCTGCTGGGCATCTTCGATCTGCTGCAGAGCCCACACGCGGTGCGTCGCAATTATCCGATCCTCGGCAACATCCGCTACCTGGTCGAAGGCATCCGCCCGGAAATCCGCCAGTACCTGCTGGAATCCGACAGCGACGCCCTGCCCTTCTCCCGCGCCCAGCGCTCGCTGGTGTATTCGCGAGCGAAGAACGAAAGCGCCGACAAACCGTTCGGCACGCTGATCGATGTCTATCAATCCGGCTTCGAATTCATCGGCCACTCGATGCGTCCGGCACCATTGACTGACCCGAGCAGTTTCCGCGTCACCGTCGGCGGCCCGCAGTGCACCCAGCCGTACTCGGCGTCGGTGTTCAACATCTCGGCGATGAGCTTCGGTTCGCTCAGCGCCAACGCCATCCGCGCGCTGAACCAGGGGGCGAAACTCGGCAACTTCGCCCACGACACCGGCGAAGGCAGCATCAGCCCGTATCACCGCGAGAACGGCGGCGACCTGACCTGGGAACTGGGCAGCGGCTACTTCGGTTGCCGCACCAGCGACGGCCGTTTCGACCCGGAACGCTTCGCCGCGCAGGCTCAAACCCCACAAGTGCGGATGATCGAAATCAAGATGAGCCAGGGCGCCAAACCCGGCCACGGCGGGATTCTGCCCAAGCACAAAGTCACCAAGGAAATCGCCGATACCCGCGGCATCATGATGGGCGAAGACTGCATCTCGCCGTCACGCCACAGCGCGTTTTCCACGCCGATTGAAATGATGCAGTTCATCCAGCAACTGCGCGAACTGTCCGGCGGCAAACCGGTGGGCTTCAAGTTCTGCCTCGGCCATCCGTGGGAGTTCATGGGCATCGCCAAAGCCATGCTCGAAACCGGCATCCTCCCGGACTTCATCGTGGTTGATGGCAAGGAAGGTGGCACCGGCGCCGCACCGGTCGAATTCACCGATCACATCGGCGTACCGCTGCGCGAAGGTCTGCTGTTCGTCCACAACACCCTGGTCGGCCTGAACCTGCGCGACAAGATCAAACTCGGCGCCAGCGGCAAGATCGTCAGCGCCTTCGACATCGCCAGCGTGCTGGCCATCGGCGCCGACTGGGCCAACTCGGCACGCGGCTTCATGTTCGCCATCGGCTGCATCCAGTCGCAAAGCTGCCACACCAACAAATGCCCGACTGGCGTCGCCACTCAGGACGCTTTGCGCCAACGTGCGCTGGTGGTACCGGACAAAGCGCAGCGGGTGTTCAACTTCCATCGCAATACGCTGAAGGCGTTGGCCGAAATGCTTGCCGCTGCCGGTCTTGAACATCCGTCGCAACTGTCGGCCAAGCATCTGGTGCGGCGCATGTCGGCGACCGAGATCAAGTTGTTCTCGGAGTTGCATGTGTTCCTGAAACCGGGTGAATTGCTCACTGG
This sequence comes from Pseudomonas sp. NPDC087346, assembly GCF_044744235.1. Taxonomy (NCBI): domain Bacteria; kingdom Pseudomonadati; phylum Pseudomonadota; class Gammaproteobacteria; order Pseudomonadales; family Pseudomonadaceae; genus Pseudomonas; species Pseudomonas sp. NPDC087346. The sequence continues at coordinate 44,203 of NZ_JBIUXX010000021.1, read as the reverse complement.
CGAAGTGACCGGCGCGTTCTATTCGCGGATGTGGCAGATGGCCCGGGCGGACAGTTTTGAGCCGCAGGATGTGGCGGCGGCTTAAAAGAAGAGCACGTGTCGGTCCCTGATGGGGCCGACATCGACTCCGGAGTGAACAGATAAGCCGAAATATTTGAGCCGGCAAGCGTTACGGAAGGCGTCCGTCCCTTCGCGAAAAGTGGTATCTCACGACTTGAATCCAGATCAGTGATCCACCAGACCCTGCCACTACGACAATCCAGAACAGTAATACCGTCGATATAGCTGCTCATAACGGGATCATCGATCAGGCTCAATGGACCAATACCGGTGATTTTCAAAAAGTCGTCAATTGATGAGTGGGTCTCAAACTTTGGGACAATGCCGCTTTTGCTGTAATAGGCGAACGTCGGGAACCAGTAAACATCGGCGACGATGACTTCATCACCTGGACGGGCTTGTTGATTCAACGCCTCCACTAATGAACCGAACGAGGAGTCTGCACGTGGGGCTGTTCCATTCAATCCATCAGCTTGTCGATAAACCATAGTCAGCCCATGCAATTGGCTGACTACGCAAAGCAATAGTCCAGCATGCAACAGCACCGGACGTTTCCCCCAGATATCCAGCGCCACCGCTGTGACCATCGCTATGCCAGGTGCGCAAAAAGCCAGATAGCGAGGTACAAATAATAGAAAAAACAGCGCTACCAAATAGAGGATGATCAGTGGAACCAGAAAATATCCAGCAATCAGAACCCTGAAATCTCGCTCACGGGGGCCACTTACAACAACGGTCGCTACACACACCAACACCCATAAAAACGGTATCAGTTGCCACACCGATATCGGGTAGTCGCCCATAACAGTGAACTGCCAGACCAGCGTCAAAGCCCCTTGCATAGTTACCGGCTCAATCCAACTCAGGTCGCCGCCTGTATTCCCAATCTGCTTGATCAGGTTGGGTATCCACGGTAAATACAGAAACACAATTGCACTATTGGCGACGATCCATTGCTCCGTCGCAATCGTCGCCTCGACGCGGGCGGCCCGGCTCTGCCACCAGAACAACCAATGCACCAGCACACACAGCCCTGCAAAGTAGTGGGTGTAAAAAGCAGCCTCCATCAGCAGCACGTATATGAGTGCATAACGTTTCTGGTCTGGCGCCCTTGTCCAGCACACCAATGCGAGCGTCGCCGCCATCAACCAGAATCCAAGCAGGGAATACATCCGCACTTCCTGGCTGTAGCGCACTGAAATCGGCAGTAACGCCAACAACAAAGCCGCAATCCAGGTTGCCCTGCGAGTCGAAACAAGGCTCATAAACTTGATACACAGCAGCAAAGTGCCGACGTCAGCCAATACACTCAGCGCACGCGCCGGCAATGCCGAATCACTCCATACCATGATCCAGTAATGCAGCAGCACATAGTAAAGTGGCGGATGAACATCCAAAACCGTCAGGGTCCAGATACGCGCAGGCGTCTCTCTTGCCAGTAACAAACTGTAGGCTTCGTCATACCAGATAGCTGGCACCGTGATGGAGTAGAAGCGCACGAACAGTGCAAGGAACGAAACCGCCGCCAGCGCGGTCCGTTCAATCAGCACCGACGCTTGCGACGGGTAGAGGGTGGGCACTGCCGGTGAGAGTTTCATGCTCTTTGATCACGAAACAATACGAAGCGAAAAAAGCAGTACCCCAGCAGCAGATTCGATGCCGAAAACACCGCCACTGTCAGCAATCCGGGCAAGTTATGTGTATCCGCTAACGAACCAATGCCATAACTCAATCCCCCCATCAAACTGATAAACAGCAAGTAAGCGGATATCGAAGTTCGGACATCGAAGGTGTACAGCACATTCACATAAAAAGAGAACGCCGCTGCCACGCAAAACGCTGCGAAATTGCCGGCTGCCTGCTTCACTCCGATAGCGCTGCACAGCACGAAAAATATCTGCCAGTGAATCAGCCCATCGGCGATTCCGATTACTGTCAGCGCAGGAAATCCCTTCATTGCGGTTCCTTTCATCCAGCGGAACCTTGAAGCTAGGGCACAGGGTGCGAGCGGTCTACTGTCAGAAATTACAGGTATGGGGGAATTGCGACGAGCGGTGGAGCATCACCACTGCAGCAGCCTGCCGTGAGGCGGCTCTTTCATGACGATGAAACCGTAATCACCGAGCAGATAAATCCGGTAATACAGACTTTCCACCAGCGGCGGATAACCTAAATAGCCAACGTGAGTAGCGTTGCGCCGTTCGCGTTCGGCGACCACGTTGGTGACGCCTGCGCTCGGCAGATTTTCCGCGAGCATGTAGTAGTCGACGTTGAGCAGATAGTGCAAAACCGGCAACCGTTTGAACGACCCGGCAGCGCCCACCAGCCAGCGGTCGGAGTAAGTCACAGCCAGATAAATCCGCTTGGCTTCGCGCAATTCACGGTGTTCGGCGATGTCGTGCCCAAGGCTGTACAGCGCGCTGGTGGCGAAGGTTTTCTGCATCGTCAGCACCCGGCCATAGGCGAAAGACAGTGAGAGTGTCGCCATCAGCGGGATGATCAGCAGCAGCGGCAAACGACGACACTTCGGCGCCAGCGCCAGATGCGCGAGATAGAACAGCGCCAGCAGTAAAACGCCGAAGCCCATCAGGGTGCGCGCACCTTCGTTGAAATCGCGAAACAGCAGAGTGATCCCTGGCACCAACAGCGCCAGTGCCGCCAAGGCCAGCAGGCAGACAAGGCTCGGCAGCAGGGTCTTGCGAAGCTGACTTTGCCGTGACAATCGTACAAACCCAACCAGCGCACAAAGCACCAGCACCGCAAATACCCAAGCGTAAGCACCATGAAACAGCAGCGCTGTTTTTTCCAGCACCCGAGCGAAATTGATGCCGGATTGCAGCCAGGGATCGCTACCCCAGCTCAATAATTCGCTCCGTTCAGAATGCTCCATGAACGGAAATGCAGTGACGCTGTAGATCAGCATGCCCAGCCCCAGTTGGGCGAGTTTGCTGCCGAGCATCTGGCGAACTTTTGCCCAGCGCTGTCGGTGATGTATTGCGCGGACCAGCTCCACCGCGCACAAGCCGAGAAACACATTGAGGCTGATCTGATAAAGCCCGATTGCCAGCGCCAGCAGGAACGCCGGCACCAGCCATCGTTGCACTCGGGTTGAACCATTGAAGGTGATTGCGTAGATCACCGCGACCAGGCTCAGCGCCATGATCGGGCCGTCATATTGATAGGACAGGTTCTGCAACAGGAACGGGTTGTACCAGAGTGGCAACGGCACCAGACAGCAAGCGAGCGTCGGCTCCGCGAAGTAGTGAAAGGTCAGGCGCGTCAATGCCAGGCTCATGGCCAATGTGGCCAGCAACAGCGGCAATGGAAAGATGTCCGGTGCACCATCGGTGAAGGTCAGCGCTTGGTAAAACCAGTCGGCAAACAACCGCCCCTGCCCGGCCCAGGCATTACCTGCTGCGAGCCTGCGCCAGTTGTCGTCGATATAGGGAAAGTCAGCGAGGATCAACGGCAGGACGTACAACATCGAAGCGCACAGGAAGAACAGCACGACCTGCCGACGGCCGAGTTCACGAACGAGAAAATCGCTCATCCTCATACCTGCGCCTCTTCACTACTGCGCTGGAGACAATGTTGATGAATGTTGGAGCATGACACTGCGCCGGAAATCGATTGTCTGTGGTATTTCTGACAAATGGTTCGAAAACAAAAAGCCCCGGCCAATTGGCCGGGGCTCTGATGTTTCAGGCGTTACATCTTACGAAGCCGAACGCACCGCGCCTTGCGACGCATTGGTCGGTTGCAGCTTGAACACGTAGAACAACACTGTCAGCAGCACCAGAAATGCCGGGCCGACATAAAGCGCCACGCGGGTGTCCGGGAAGTACGCCATCAGGCCCACCACCAGCACCAAAAACGCCAGCGCCAGATACGAACTGACCGGGTACAGCCACATCTTGTACTTCAGGCCGGCACGTTCGCTGGCGCTCAGGCCTTTGCGGAATTTCAACTGGGCCAGCAGGATCATCACCCAGGTCCAGATCGCGCCGAAGGTGGCAATCGCGGTAACCCAGACGAAGACTTTTTCCGGAACCATGTAGTTCAGCAACACGCCCAGCAACAGCACGAAGATCGACAGCAGCAGCGCACGACGTGGCACGCCGTTGTTCGAGGTCTTGGCGAAACCGGCCGGGGCCTGGCCATTCTGCGCCAGGCTGTAGAGCATGCGCCCGGTGCTGAAGATGCCGCCGTTGCAGGACGACAGCGCAGCAGTGATCACCACGAAGTTGATGATGCCGGCGGCGGTCTTGATCCCAAGACGCTCGAAGGTCATCACGAACGGACTGCCCTGAGTGCCGATTTCGTTCCACGGGTAGATCGACAGGATCACGAACAGCGCGCCGACGTAGAACAGCAGAATCCGCCAGAACACCGAGCCGATCGCGTTGGGAATGGTCTTCTGCGGGTTCTTCGCTTCACCCGCAGTCAGGCCGATCATCTCGACGCCGAGGTAGGCGAACATCACCATCTGCAGCGACATCAACACGCCCTGCACGCCGTTCGGCATGAAGCCGCCATGCGTCCACAGGTTGGAAATCCCCAGCGCCACGCCGTCATTGCCGAAGCCGAACGCGATGATGCCGATGCCGCCGAGCACCATGGCGATGATCGTGACGATCTTGATCAGGGCGAACCAGAATTCGAACTCACCGAAGGCTTTTACCGCGATCAGGTTGATCGAACCCATGCTGATAAGCGCCGCGAGGGCCCAGATCCAGCGCGGTACATCGGGGAACCAGATGCCCATGTACACCGCAACGGCGGTGATTTCCGCGACGCAGGTCACCAGCCACAGGAACCAGTAGTTCCAGCCAGTGAGAAAACCCGCCAACGGGCCGAGGTAGTCCTGGGCGTAGCGGCTGAAGGAGCCGGCCACCGGGTTGTGCACTGCCATTTCGCCGAGGGCGCGCATGATCACCAGGATCGCCAGACCGCCGATGATGTAGGACAGCATGATGGCCGGGCCAGCCATTTCGATGGCCTTGGCCGAACCGAGAAACAGACCGACGCCGATACAGGCACCGAGCGCCATCAAGCGAATATGCCGTTCGCCGAGTTCGCGTTTGAGCGGACCGCCCTGAGCGGTTTCGCCGTGAGGCAGGTGATTGCCGACTGGCATAGGGGTACAACCTCGTCTTGTTATTGGATATGACCACCGAGTATCGAAGCGTTGGCCGATAGGCCGCGACTTCCCGAAACCGCGCCTGCTTCGTGGGCAAACGCGTCTGGCAGGACAACTCCTGCGAGATCAGCGGGGCGTGCAGTATAAAAAGCTTGTGACAGGGCTTTTCACTCTATAAACCACAACATTCAGCGGGAACTCTCGGCATAAAGCCGGTTTACGGAGAGGCATTACCTGATTCACGTAGGAATGTTCCGCGCCGAAAAGGCCGCCGAGTATTGCACAGCAATGGTGCACCGTCATGCCCCTGCGTTGGAGGTATATGCAGCACTGACAGCTCTGCCTCGGGCCTGCGCGGCATCCGCTGGCACAAGAGATAACCTGTGGCGAGGGGATTTATCCCCGTTCGGCTGCGCAGCAGTCGCAAACCAGTAAAACGCGATTTACCTGGAGAAACTTGCTGGCAGGTTTCGGGGCCGCTTCGCTGCCCAACGGGGATAAATCCCCTCGCCACAAGTACTTCAGCAAATTCGGAAAATTCACTCAGCAGTTACAGAACCGAACCTATTCAGCGGGTACTAGCCTTGAGATGACGATGATTATCGAATGCAAGGAAGCGCACGTGCCAGTCCAGCCCAACTCCCACCGTTTACGTCAAAACCGATATTCAGAGCCGGGTCGAGCCTACTTGATCACCTCTGTGGTTCACAAACGCCAACCGGTTTTTTCTGATTGGCAAACAGGGCGATTATTAGCCTCGCAGCTTCGTCAGGCCCACGAACAAGGTCTGGCAGAGTCAATCGCGTGGGTAGTGATGCCCGACCACTTTCATTGGTTGATGCAGTTACGGGCGGACAATCTTGGTGATGTCATTGGCTCAATCAAGGCACGTTGCACACAAACGGTGAATAGAAAGACCGGTCGACGCGGCCCCTTGTGGCAAACCGGCTACCACGACCAAGCCATCCGTGACGGCGAGGACCTCAAACCGTTCGCCCGCTACATCATTGCCAACCCCTTGCGTGCAGGACTGGTACAAAAGATCGGCGACTACCCACTCTGGGATGCCTGCTGGCTCTAATACTCACACTCCCCCAAACCCCACACAATTTTTTCCCCCTCGCGATCCACCGTCTAAGCTTCACTCAAGTCCGATCAATCTGCGTGAATGGATCAATCGACTATGGGCGCTTTGTGGCAGACAGATTCGAGTAAAGCCGTGGTTCCGACTGAACGTGAGGATGAAGCGCCTGTCCCTGAAAAACCACGCCGTCACCGGCATGGGTGGAAGGCTTTGTTTTTGTTGTTGCTGATTATCGGGATCGTCGTCGGACTGGCGGCGAGCAAGGAGATGCGCACCTCGCGTTTTCAGTCCCGTGAGCTCAGCCAGTACGCCGCGTCACTCAAATATCAACTGGAGCCAGGCCCCAGCGAAGCGATTCGTTATCCCGGCAATGGCCCGTTCGACCTGCGTCTGGGCTACAGCTCTCTCGATGAATTCCTGCCGCGCCTGCTCAAGCGCGATTATGTGATCACCGAGCAGACGCGTTTTTCCCCGGCGCTGCTGAGCTATACCGGCAAAGGCCTGTTCGTGCCCTACCCGGAAAAGATCCAGGCCGGGCTGTCGATCACCGATTGCCGCGCCGCACCGGTGTATCAGTACAACTATCCGCAACAGCTCTATTCGAGTTTTGCAGCCATACCGCCATCGGTGGTCAACAGCCTGTTGTTCATCGAGAACCGCTTTTTGCTCGACCCTAAACAACCACTCGCCAACCCGGCGGTGGACTGGCCGCGCTTCGGCATGGCCGCGTGGTCGCAAGTGGCGAAATTGCTGCACCTGCCGGGGCAATCGGCCGGCGGCAGCACCCTGGCGACTCAACTTGAGAAATACCGCCACTCACCGGATGGCCTGACGGTCTCCGGCGCGGAGAAGATCCGCCAGATGATTTCTGCCAGCGTGCGCGCCTATCAGCCCGGCGCGCAGACTCTGGTTGCACGGCAAAACATCGTGCGCGACTACCTCAACAGCGTGCCGCTCTCCGCCGTGCCGGGGCACGGCGAAGTACATGGCATGGCCGAGGGTTTGCGGGTTTGGTACGGCAGTGACTTCAACAAGGCCAACGAGCAGTTGAACAGCCCCGCCACCGACCCGAAGACCATGGCCGACAAAGGCCTGGCCCTGCGCGAAATGCTCTCGCTGATGATTGCCCAGCGCCGACCTTCGCATTACTTGAACAAGGGTCGCGAAGAACTCGCCGACCTCACCGACAGCCACCTGCGTCTGCTCAAACAGAACGCAGTGATCGACAACGGGCTGGCCGACGCCGCGCTCGCCGCCAAGGTCAGCTATCGCGACTGGCAGACCCAGCCGACCATCCAGCCGATTGAAACCAACAAAGGCATCAGCGCCGCCCGCAGTCGGTTGGCGTCGATGCTCAATCGACCGCTGTACGACCTTGATCGCCTCGACCTTTCGGCCACCAGCACCTTGCAAACCGAACTGCAGACCCAGGCCACGGAATACCTGAAAAAACTCGCCGACCCGGCTTTCGCCGCACAAATCGGCCTGCTCGGCGAACGCCTGCTCACGCCCACCAGCACCACTCAGGTGCGTTACAGCTTCACCCTGTTTGAACTGACCCCGGACGGCTCGCGGGTGCGGGTGCAAACCGACAGCACCGACCAGCCGTTCGACATCAACGAAGGCAGCAAACTCGAACTCGGCTCGACCGCAAAAATGCGCGTGCTCACCACTTACCTGCAAATCATTTCCGAACTGCATGACAAGTACGGCGGCATGTCGGTGCCCGAGCTGAAAAAAGTCGACGTGCCCGAGCAGGATCGCCTGAGCCGCTGGGTCGTCGATTACCTGATCCAGAACAAGGACCGCAGCCTGCAACCGATGCTCGGCGCCGCCCTCGACCGCAAATACTCGGCCAGCCCCGGCGAGGCGTTCTTCACCGGTGGCGGTTTGCACGTGTTCCACAACTTCCGCAACGAGGACAACGGCCGCATTCCGACGCTGCGCGATGCCCTGCGCGAATCGATCAACCTGCCGTTCATTCGGCTGATGCGCGATATCGTGCGCTACACCACCTACTCCGGCCCCAACAGCAGCGCCGAACTGCTCAAGGACGACCGCGACCCACGGCGTCAGGAGTACCTGGCGAATTTCGCCGACCGCGAAGGCACTTCATTCCTGCTCAAGTTCTGGAAGAAGTACAAAAACAAAGACACTCAGGCACGTCTGGACACCTTTCTCGACAGCATGCGTCCGACGCCGATCCGCATGGCCGCCGTACACCGTTATCTATTGCCGGACGCCAGTCAGGAAGATTTCAACACCTTCGTCCGCGCGCACCTCAAGGGTGCCAAGCTCACCGAAAAACTCACCGATGATCGGCTGATCCGCCTCTATGACAGCTACGGCCCGGGCAGCTATGACTTGCCGGATCAGGGCTTCATCGCCAAGGTTCACCCGCTGGATCTGTGGCTGATGGGTTATCTGCTGCACAACCCCGACGCGACATTCAGCCAGATCGTCAAAGCCAGCCAGTTCGAGCGTCAGGAAGTCTACAGCTGGCTGTTCAAAAGCAAACACAAGGGCGCCCGCGACAGTCGCATCCGCACCATGCTGGAGATCGAGGCGTTCCTGGAGATTCACCAGCGCTGGCAGAAAGTCGGCTATCCGTTCGATCACCTGGTGCCGTCGCTGGCGACTGCTATCGGCAGCTCCGGCGACCGTCCCGCCGCGCTGGCCGAACTGATCGGCACCATCCTCAACGACGGCGTGCGCATGCCGACCCTGCGCATCGACAGCCTGCACTTTGCTGCCGGTACGCCTTACGAAACCAGACTGACCAACGACCCGCACGTCGGTAAACGAGTGATGCCTTCAGAGGTCGCCACGGCCATGCGCGAAGCGCTTTCGCAAGTGGTGGACTCCGGCACCGCGAAACGTGTTTCCGGCAGTTTCAAAACCGCCGAAGGCACGCCATTGATCATGGGCGGCAAGACCGGCACCGGTGACAACCGCATCGAGGCCTTCGGTACCGGCGGGCGCATTCTCAGTTCCAAATCGATCAACCGCACCGCGACCTTCGTGTTCTACATCGGCGATAACCATTTCGGCACGCTGACCGCGTTTGTTCCCGGGCGCTCGGCGGAAAACTTCAAATTTACTTCGGCGCTACCGGTGCAGGTGCTCAAAGGCATGGCACCGATTCTGTCGCCCTATTTGCAGCCGGGAACGCACACGATGTGCCAACCTCAGGAGGTCACCGCTGGACGCTAAGGCATAGAACCGGCCGGGCGTGGCGGTAACATTGTATTTTTCATCCCGCACTTTTCGATGGCTCGGGGTCGAGACCGGCGCTGTTTCGACCGGGTAATTGAGCTTTTTTCAGGGGCTATCATTGCCTACTCTGGTCGTCCGATTTTGATCAAGGACGATCACTGTAATGCCCATCATTCCTCTGCAAGGACGACCCTCCGATCCGCCGCGACTCCCCTCCTCTGATGTGAGCGCGCATTTTGCGGTGATCGAAAAAGCCATTCCCGCTTGGTTGTCGAGCACGTCTATTTCTCGCGTCTACGAACTGAAAAGCGCCGGACCGACGATTGCGCAATGGCATCGGGACGCATCGCTCGCCGATCATCGTCGCCTGAAAAATGAGGTGCAGAACGCCTGGAAGGCACAAAACGGCGTCGATAAAGCACTAAGCAATCTGCAAGACGTCTACACCTTTGCCAAACCGCTGTTGCAGGAGGCGCTGAAACGGCGGTTTGGTGTTGAAGACGATGTCGAGCAAACCTGGCTGCGCCTCTACGCCCCGGTCAATACTTCGTGGTGGGCGCATGACTTTTCCGCCGGAGCGACCAGCCGCACCGTCTCACTGCTCGATGCCGCATTGCATAACTTTTCTCGCGACGAGGCTTTCAGCCACGACTCGGAATTCATTACGCGACCTGACGTTCGTGGACACTTCACGATCAAAAACATCAAACACAAACTGACCATCGAACAATTCAAATCACTGTGTCGCGAACTGGATATCGGCGCCAGATACACGCAGCACCTGAATACGTTTCTGCTTTCGAGCAACAGCGTGGCAAGACAAGTACTGCGCCACAAAGTCATCCTCAGCCAGAAGAGTGCACTGAGCGTCGCCGCCCGCATGGCACTTGTGAAAAATGACATCGAGCGTAGCGCCTACGACGTTGTGCAGGGGATGCTCGAAGACCGCAGACACCTCAAGTGGAACGGTCGCCTCGTCAGCTATTACAACCTGACGATGATGGACACGAAACTGACCGGCATCATTCTGATCTGCCCTGATGTCCTCACGGCCAACTCCCCCGTTCCGGTGATCGCGTATGTTCCCCATGACCCGGAACATCCGCTGAAACAATATTCGTCTGCACTGCAATTCATGTCGGAACTGACGCGCCAGTTACGCGACGATCAATCGCCGGCCAACTATCAAAAGTTTTTCAGCCAGTTCGTCGACCATCAGCAGCGCGGGCATTTTTTTGCCGGATTGAATGACCGTCTGAGCAAGGTGAAATGGCAAGCTGCACCAGCGGGCTCCAATCTGCCGAGCTGGCGTGAAACACCTGTGGATAACCCCAACCTGCGATTCAGCCTGACCAGGCTGCGCGATGATCGCGAGACAGGATTCAACGGAGATTTGTGGGGATACCTCTACCGGCAGCAGTTGAACAAAATTCTCAATGACGCCAGCAACATCGCTATTTCCACCGAATATGCCGATCGCATGAGTCGCTGGGCGTGGTGGGACAATCTGCAAAAAATCCTCTCGGACCTGCTCAATGTCGCGCTGTTGGTGGTCATCCCGTTTGTCCCGTTTCTGGGCGAATTGATGATGGCCTACACGACTTATCAATTGCTCGATGGCGTGTTCGAAGGTGTGGTAGATCTGGCCGAAGGTCATCTGGCCGAAGCAGGCGAGCAAGCGATTGGTGTGCTCGAAAGTATTGTCCAGTTGGGCGCGTTCGCTGCCGCCGGGGCCATCGGCGAAGTCGCCAAAGTAAAACTGTCGCCATTTGTAGAAGGTTTGAAACCGGTGCAACTGGCGGATGGTCAGACGCGCTTGTGGAACCCTGATCTGACGCCTTATCGGCAGCCGGAACAGGCCCTGCCGACATCAACCCGACCTGATTCGCATGGACTGCACTCGCTGGGTGACAAACAATTGCTGCTTCTGGATCAGAATCTGTTCGAAGTCGCGAAGGACCCGCTAACCGGCCAGCACCGCATCCGCCATCCGCAACGTCCTCAGGCCTACGCCCCGACGTTGCAACACAATGCCCGGGGCGCCTGGGTGTGTGAAACGGAAAATCCGCGTCAATGGGAAGGCACACTGTTGATGCGCCGGATCGGCCACCGCACCGATGGTTTCAGCAATGCACAACTGGAGCACATGCGCCTGCTGACCGGTACCGACGAAAACGTGTTGCGCCGCATGCATGTGGAAAACGCGCCACCGCCACCGTTGCTGGCCGATACCCTTGAGCGCCTGGGCACCGGGCCGAGTGAAGCTGCGCCGCCGCTTTCCGCGCAAGCCAGCCAGTTGTTGGTGGTCTGTCCGCAACTGACGCCTGTCCTCGCCGAAAGAGTGATCACCCAGGCAACGCCAATGGAGTTGCAGCAAATGACGCAGCAGCGTCGCGTGCCTTTGCGCCAGCGCACCACCGCACGGGAATTGCAGTTCGAACTGCAATCCGTCAGAGCGGCCCAAGGCCTGCAAAGCGAGGCTTTGAGCAACATCGACAGCGAACGTCTGATCCTCGGCACGTTACGTCACCAGAGCGATACGTTCGCTGACTTGCGTATCGAGATCCGCGAAGGGACTTTCGCTGGCGAGTTGCGTTGCAGCGCCGGCGCCGAGTCAGCCGGACGGGTGCGGGTACTGGTGCGAATCGCCGCAGACCGCTATCAAGTGCGCGATGGCAACAACCAGCCAGTGCATGAGGCGAGCGGTCTGTACGAAGCGATCCTCCAGGCCATGGACAACGAAGGTCACAACACCTTGGGCTACCAAGTGACGGAAGCCGGGAAATTCAAGCAATGGATCATCGCCAAGACCACCGCACCGAGCGAGCGGCGCACCCTGTTGGCCAGCGCACCGATACGCCCCGTGGCTGATCACGAAACGCTGTTTCTGGTGCGCGGCGGCGGTATGAGCAAGGATGCCGCGACTGTGCAGGAACGGATTAAGGACTTGCATCCGCATTTCAGTGAGCGTGAAGTCGATGCGTTCGCCAATGCACTCATCGAACAAGGCGAGCCTCTTAAAGCCATTGAGGCTCATGAAAACGATCTTGATGAGTTGCGGGTAATCGTCCATCGCTGGCGCTACCAACAACCGGACAGTTGGGGCCCCGGCAGCCAGGGTTTTCGCGATGGCGGCGGCCTGCATATCTACGAACGTCTGCTTAATTGTTTCGAACGGAAAAACCTGGAGCTCGGCAATCGCGCCGACCCCACGTCTTATGCCCTGGACCTCTCCCGGGAAATGCTCCCTCTGGATCTGCAAAACTGGTGGGCAAAGCGTCCCGGACTGAAGAAGTTCCTCGACAAGGTCACCGTACTCAAACTGGACAACACGCGTTTCTCAATTGATCACGACAGCCTGCTCAAGGACTTCCCGAACCTGGTGGAACTCAGCGCCAAAGATTGCGAACTGACAGGCTTGCCGAGTCCCATCGGCAGCACGCTACGCCGACTCGAACGCCTGCGCCTGAGCGATAACCAGATTGTGCTGGATAACACAGCCGTCCAGCGCTTGCGCAGCCTGACGTACCTGGAAGTCCTGCGGCTGGAAAACAACCCGTTGGGCACGTCACCGGACATCTCGCGCATGCCACGCCTGAAAGTCGCGATCCTGAAAAACACCGGGCTGAGCACCTGGCCTGAAGGTACTTTGGCCAAACCTCGGCCTCGGGGTTTCTTGCTCGATCTGCGCGGCAACCCTCTCGTCCGTATCCCCGAAGTGGTGACCGGTTCCGATGCTCAATGGCTGGTAGCTCGCACGCGACTGGACGTCGCCGGCCTGTCGGATCTCAACCAGGTGCATTATCAGGAGCACCGTCGTTCAGTGGGGTTGCCAGCGGAACCCGTCATGTCCGCAGGTCCTCTACAAAACCGATCAATCAGATCGACTTATGGCACCGACTTCTGGGGGGATGTACCTGGCTGGGGAGTCGACCGAGAGTCCCTTTGGTCTGAACTGGTTGAGGAGCCTTCCGCCGAGCCGTTCATGGAGTCATTGCTCAATGTACGGAATTTCGCCGACTACCGTGCCGGTGGTCCGGCTCGTGATCAATTGATGCAACGCGTCTGGCGCATGCTCGATGCGGTGCATGTCGATACCCGGCTGCGGGAAAAGCTCTTCACCATGGCCGCCGCACCCGTGGACTGCGCCGACGCTGGTGCGCAATTGTTCAACCACATGGGTATCAATGTTCTCGCGTTCGAGGCCTATGCCTACACCGTTGAACCGGCCGTAATCGAACAGAAACTGGTGGCGCTTGCCGAAGGCGCGGCGCGGCTGGATCATGTCAACGAGATTGCCAGGGCCGATGTCGCCAGTCGTGGCGGCAACCCGGATGATGTGGAAGTCTATCTCGCCTACCAGACCGGTCTGGCCAAACGTCTCAACCTGCCGTGGCAATCTGAAGACATGCTGTTCCGGCCAGTGTCCGGCGTCAGCGACGAGATGATCGACCGGGCATATGACACGGCGTTGGCGCTTGGCGAAGGCGATGGGCTGGTAAACCAGATGCTCGAACAGGACTTCTGGGAAAACTATCTGAGCGAGCGTTACCCGGTGCGTCTCGAGACCAACAAACGACGCTACCAGCAGTTGTTCGATCAATTGGAGACGTTGCGCTCCGTTCAGCGCGAATGGGCAGCGTCGACGCTACCGACCCAACGGACTGAGTTGCGCAAGCGGCTCAGGGAACTCACCGACGAACTGCCCGTGCCGGATACCGTGGTCTTTGCCGATCAGCCCATCAGTGACGTGAACTACGATCGATTGCTCGTCGATCTCGGGGATGACGAAAAAGAGCTATCGAGGCGACTGACCCGCGATGCCTTGCGTAAAGCCGGGCAATAACTACGTCTGCGAATGAAGGCAGCCCTGACGGCGAACACCGCTTCTGGCTGCTTTCCTTCACGGCGCGGCAGCATTGAAAATCAACCGGACGTTGCCATAGTAATTACCTGGTTTGTATCCGCCGACGGGCACTATCGGCTGGATATCCAATAGAAATCGTCCACCCTCCATGGCCTGCTCCACCGACACCACTTCACGCGGTTGCGGGTCATGGCTCAGCTCATTGCCATTGAAGCTGACGCGCAAAAAAATGTTCTGAATTCCATTGGAGATGTAAGGCTCCGCTTCGAGCCGGGCTTCGATTGCACTGGTGTCGTGCCGAACATCGAAATGCTTGCGCAGTCCACCCAGCTTCGAAGTATCGAAGTTCCACGGTAAAACCTGCTCCCGATGGATCCAGTCGGAATGCGTCGGTATCACGTAAAACCCAAGATTAGGAATGTCCACCGATACTTCGAACCGGTGTTGCTCCCGGGCCCCGTACGCCAGATTACTTTCCAGCGCCATAACGCCCACGCACAGGGCGAGGGCAAATTGCTTGATCATGTCTGCTACCTGTCACGTCAAAAAAACTGCGAATCACCTCTTGGCTGTTTAGCGACTCGCTACACGCAGCACCTTTTTCGATGCACCTTCGACCAGATTGAAGCGATACTCTCGGCCGGGCTTCTTTTCGAATTCAAAGCTCTTGCCTGCCAGGATGTGGTGCTTGGTGACCGGCTCGCATTCGACTTCGTTTTTCAGTGAGCAGTTACGAAACTCATCGATGACCACCACGGTGTTGCCGTTGTTGTGCACCCGGTAAGTGCTTGTGCTGTCATCGATCACGCTGTCGAAGCGGCTGTTTTTTGGTCGGACAAAAAACACCGTGCCAAACCCGGTCATGACGTTGACCCCGGCCGACAGGTTCTCCTTGTAGGCCTCACGGTCTTCCCCTGACACGGCGAACTCATCCTCCTTTTCCGGGACCACCGGGACGAAACGCACGCGAAAATAACGCTCCTGTTCCCGATCACCCATTAGCAGCAGACGTGTGCCCTGCATACCTTTGGCCGGCACGATCAGCCGCGCGGGACTCGCCATCAGTCCATCCCGGCCGCTGCCGTCCGCTTGGGTCTTGACCGGTACTTCGCTGTGGGTGCCATCGGCGGCGTAGACGATTTCCAGAATATTTACCTTGACGAAGGCGGTGCTGTCACCGCTGTTGAACACGCGTTTGAGATAGGTGCTTTTGTCGCCGTCCAGATAGTCATAGACCGGACCGACATTGATTTGCGGCCCGGCGTGAATTCCCAGAGAAAATCCGCTCAAACCCAGCAGTAGCCAAAGACGTTTCATACCGTTGAACCTCATGACAATGAATACAACGCGAGCGCGGCATATCGACAAGCAACCCATCAGAATTCCGAATCCCAGATCACCGTGACACTGCCGGAGTAGGTGCTTGCCGCACCGGGTTTAAGCATGTATTCCATCTGATGTTGCGGAACTTCGAAATGCAGTGTCCCCGGCGCCCGGTCCACATAAAAACCGGGCTGGAACTGCAGCGCATTGCCTTCGCCCGCTCGCAATCGCTGACGCCGGACCGGTTGTCCCGCCATATCCGTCAAGCCATTGGGCAGTGTGACGCTGACTTGTAACTCGACCGAATACCTCGAATCCCGATCTCTGATAACGCAATCGTAGGGGCCGATACTCAGTCCGCAGAACATCTGCATCTTGAACCGCGACGACGCCGAAATATTGAAGGTCTGATCGCGAAACAAACGCACTGGCCGCCGTCCCGCCTGTAGCCAGTTCTGCCAGCCGCCTGCCGGCACCAGTTCAACTTTTTCGCCACCCGGGGGAATCTCGACTTTCAGTGTGTGCTGCACATCGAGGTTGAAATTGAGCGTAAGCGCCGAATCGCTTGGCAGCATGACGTCACCAAAATCGAAATCACCATTGGGGCCGATGGTGTAGGTCAACGAGCCGTTGTAGAACCCGGAAGACATGCCCAGAGGGTCGGGTGTTTCCAGCTCATAAGCGAAATCAAGGTGAGCGAAACGCATCCAGGGAACATCGAATTTTGCCTGTTTGGAGCACACACCATTCTCCGGGGTTTTCCAGAAAAACGTGTAGTTCGTCGGAGTGAACCAGCCAACCCCGCTATATAGACAAGGGGGTGGTGCGTACACCCAACTGTTACCCCACAACTGATTATGGGCAACCCGGTAATCGTCCCCTCCACCCACCAGCGAGATCACATCGTCGGTCGACATATTCGAGCCAATACCGGCGATCCGTACTTTGACTATTTTCGGCTCGCGGGTTTGCTCGTGTAACACCGTCAGCTCACGCCATTGGCTCGGTACTTTGATCATGGCGCCCTGGCGTTCCGAAGCATGGTTGGCGGGTATCGGCAAACGTGATTCGAACTGGATCGGTACCTGAAGACTGAACATCTCGTTATCGACACACTGTTGTGGATAACTTGCGCAATAACCACTGGGCGGCGTGGTGTTCCTGAACTTGTTACGGTGTGGATAAGCCGAATCCGGTTTGAATTCGGCAGTGATCGTTACCTGTTCGGCCTGGGCCGGCAGTGCCAGGGCGCAAGCGATCAAAACCCATGCCGGGCAACAATGCCCGCGTGAAAAAAACCAACCTGAGACACTCATGTCTGCATAACCTCCAGAAATCCGCTTCTACTTCGGGCAGTGATCAACCCGCCGTCTCGACGTTGTGATGGGCGTCCGCCAACGTATCCGGCGTGCAGCGCAGATCACCGATCATCAGCACGTTGTTTTCGCTGCGGTGTTTGTCGGTATCCAGGCGGAACCGGCACAACAATTGATCGGCGTAGCGCACTTCAAGCGTCGGTGCGCCTGCATTCATTTCCATCGAGAAGAAACCATCCACTTCGCTGACCCCACGACTGGCGTGGTTGATCACGTGATGGCCTTTGAGCGGCTGCCCTTGCGGGTCGAGCAGTCGACCGAGCACCGTCAGGGTTTTCATCACCCGGACCTTGCGGTACTCCACGCCACCCTTGTTCAGGTGATAACGGCTGCGAGCCGGCTCGATACTCGCCGCCGGCGCATCATTACCTTCGAAGTCGAAGCTGACCGAGCTGCTTTTGTAGGCCGTCAGCGGAATAAAATTGCGCCCCGGCCGCAGTGCTGCGCTACCTCCGCTGAGGTCGTCGGCGCGCAAGGTGATGCCGTCGATATCGGATTCGACATCGACGATCATGCCGGCGCCCCGGCCCAAATGCTGGCTGGTGAAGGTCATGCTCTGACCACCGACGATCAGGGTGCTGTCGAGGTTCACACCGCCGGTAAAATTGCCGTTGAAGGATGAGCGCTGAACAAAGCCGTCACCGTTGACCACATCGTTGCGAAAGCTCGCCAGACTCGACAGCCCGACGCCATAGGTGTCCGTCAACGCGGTGGCCGAGACGCTCTGCAACGCGTGCCCCTGAAAGTCCTTGCGGTAACCCAATGACGCGTTGGTATCGCGGCTGCCATCGCGCGCCGTACGCGAACCGATGCTGCCGGAGACTTGCTGGCCCTGGCCGCCCAAGGCTACGTTGAGACTCAGGTCTACGCCGCGATTGCGCGCATCGCCGCTGCTGTAACTGCCGGGTCGATCAAACAGCGACAAGCGCCAACTGGCATCACTGGCAAACAACTCGGTACGTTGCGTCCAGCCAAGGTCGACGCCCATGCCTTCAACGTTGCCCTCGCTGTGAGACACCCGTGCATTCAGCGAGCTTTTACGGCTGATGCGGTGATTGAGCGCCAGGGATGAATTGCTGGTCTGCCCGGTGAAGACATTGCGTTGTCGCACGCGAGTGCCATCAGGCAGCGTGTCATACAGGTCGGTGGTGTCGAGCCAACTGCGGTTATGACTGACGACCAGGCTGCCGGAACCATAGTTGTACAACCCTTGCAGATCGGCACCCGTGCCGTGATCTTCGGTGCGGTACAGGTTCGCGTAGGCGCTGACGCTGTCAGCCAGGCTCCAGTCGATCGAACTGCCGTACTGCAGCTTTTCGCGGATCTGCCGTGCCGAGAGGCCGAGAATCACCCGGGGATGCAGCAAGTAATTGACTGAAGCTCCCGCTGTCGCACTGCCGCTGGATTGTTGATCCCAGTTGCTCAGCAGCTTGCTTTCCTGCCCGGCAAACACGTTGTAGCGCCAGCGCTCGTCGTGGTTGCGCCAATTGTTGGGTTTGTAGATCAGCTCCTGGGTGGTCGAAGTGATTTGCCCGTCCTCGATCAGACGCACCTCCACTTCATAAATGCCACCGGGTAACGGCCGGGTGTCGAGGGTTTGCAACCCGGCCGGCACCGCCTGAGTATTGATCAGTAAACCGTCACGGTAGAGTTCCACTGACGCCTGTCGGTTGGCCGTGACGTAGACCGGGTACACGCTCGGTTTCGGATTGTCGATGGCCAGGCTGTCGGAGCTGCCGTACATCAGGCCCACTGCGGTATCGGGACTGGTACCGAACGAGCGCGGCTCGCGGGTCAGGCCTTCGGAGTTCGGTGTGAAATAGCCCAGACGCAGGAAACGGCCCTGCAATTCGCGCTGGGTAAAAAGCTCATGCACGGCGTGATAGAGCTGGTCATCAGGCCCGCCAACGCGGGACAACTGCAGGTTGGCAGTCTGGCTCCAGTTGCCGAGACTGGTACTGGCCTCGAGACCAAAGCGCCCGCCCAGATCCTGATCCTGACCACCATTGAGGTTGATCTGGTTACGCAGCATCAGGCCGCTGCTACCACCTTCAGGCTGAGCGTAGAAATGCTGGGTTTCGCTATCGCGTTCGGCATTTTCGGTGACGATCGACAGCAGGGAGTTTTCCAGGTTGTAGTGAACCGCGAGCATCTGCTCCGGGCATTGCCCGGTACAGCTTCCCAGTTTCACACCGGTCTTCAGGATATCGACCCAAGTGTCGCGCTCGGAGGCACCGACCTGGCTTTCGCTGGTGTCAGTGAGGTCAACTAATGTCACGCGGTCGTCGCGGGACAATGAAATCATTGCCTCGCCAAGCTGCTGCTGATCGAGTTCGACCCGAACCGCCAACGGAACATCAAAAAAGTGCTCCTCGAACTCTGCCGGCAAGCCTTTGGCCTGGGCCAGTAGACTTCGCGGCGTATTATCGATGGAAGCGGGCGCCGCAAATGCACTGCTACATAACAGCAACGCAAGCGCTGCCGCAATGGGCGTCATCGGGAACATGAACGAGTACTCTAATTACAAGAAAGTCAGAGCACGGTCGACAAACCATACAGTTTGCCGACCGGGTACATTAACTGGAGCAGGCAAGTTATTACCGTTGCCGACTTTAGTTAAACCGATGGTTCAACCAGCAACATCACAACACCGGTGTAATCACCAGCGCCGAATGTAGTTCCCACCGGGCTGATCTTGAACGGTGCGCGATAACGAACGTTGGACTCTTCGGCACCAACAACTTCCTGAGAAGTGGTAGTGAGAACCCTGCCGTTGAGTTCGACTTTCAAATCGATGGTCTGGCTTCCCGAGATCAGTTTTGGCACGCCTTCCAGACGAGCGTGCACTTTGCCGGCGGTGTGCAGGACGTCGAAGTGCCCGTTGACATGACGCATGGTGCCAGTAGCCGGGTTGTAGCTCATGTCCTGATCCTTGTTGACCAGATCCGCATCGACCGGGACTGCGTAGAAATCGTCGGTTGGAACATGAGCAACGATGCTGATGGAATGCTTGGCTTCGGTGGCAGCAAACGCCATCGAGGAACTCAGTGCCAGAACAGCCATGGAAGCAGAGAACGCAATTTTCTTGAACATCTTTCAGTACCTGTCGATTAAAAAGGATTGAATCGTTGAAAACTGCAATTGATCAGGCTGTCACGAGCGGCCGTATCAAATGAACTTCCAACGCCGAAAGATGATCATTTAAATCCTCTGGAAAGTAAGCAGGCAACTTCCTGCAAGCGTGTAGCCGGGAAGCCATTACATAGGAAAGAAAAAACCACGAAAGTTACAAATTCAACTTGGCACCTGTAAGAGACAGACTACAACGCGCCAGCCAACTGACTCTGCGAGACAGCTTGTGGGTGCAACTTCCGTAAGACTTGTACCACGTCGCCCGATAATAAAGGCGTTGATCGACTATTAGAGAGTTAGCACTAATCTGCGCTCTTGAGCGGCAATTTAATACTGTGTTTTTTTGATCGTTTGCCAGGGTTTCTCGCCTCCAAATTCGATTGATCGAGAGAATGCCGCTGGTCAGAAGCCCTTGCGCTTTTCGTAAGATATATCTTAAGTTGTATCTAAACACGACGAGAGAAGACGAAAAATGAGAGACCATCATTCCCCCCACCGCGAACACGGCGACGGTCGCGACGGCTTCGAGAAACGCTCAGGCTCAGGCCGCGAACGCGGTGGCCGTGGGCCACGAGTCTTTGCCCCCGGCGACCTGAAATTGCTGTTGCTGGCGTTGATCGCCGAGCAGCCCTGCCACGGGTACGACCTGATCCGCCAGATCGAAAGCATGTTCGACGGCGCCTACAGCCCAAGCCCCGGGGTGATCTACCCGACACTGACCTTTCTGGAAGAAAGCGATTTGATCGCCGGCGACGCCGACGGCGGCAAAAAACGCTACAGCATCACCGACGCCGGCCGCGTTTCGCTGAGCGAACAAGCCGTGGCGCTGGACGGTGTGCGCATGCGCATCGAGGTCAGCAAGCGCTCGCTGCGCGGCCATGATCGTCCCCCGGAAATTCATGAGGCGGTGCATAACCTGCGTCATGCCCTGCAAATGCACCACGGGCGCTGGAGCGCCGAAGAAGTCCTGCGCGTACGTGACCTGCTCAACGACACCGCCAAAGCCATCGTCGACGGCCCTGCCGTTCAAACTGCCCCGGAGAAAGCCGAATGACCGCAGTCGATACCCAAACCATTCACCGCGTGATGCACGAAATCAAACGTCGCAAACTTGAAGTGCTTCGCGTTACCGACCTGACCCCGCGCATGCGCCGCATCACCCTAGGCGGGCCAGAACTGGCCGGCTTCATCAGCCTCGGCACCGACGATCACGTCAAACTGCTGTTCCCGCAAACCGCTGAACAAACCGCCGCACTGGAAACCCTGGTGCTGGGCGCCGGCAAGCCCGAGCAACCGCTGCCTGAAATGCGCGACTACACCCCGCGTCGATATGACCTCGACACACTGGAACTGGACATCGACTTCGTCCTGCACGGCGACGTGCCCTGCCTCGACCTGGGCCGAACAGGCCAAACCGGGGCAATTCCTGCATATCGGCGGCCCGCGCGGTTCGATGATCGTCCCGGACATTTTCGACAGCTACCTGCTGATCGGCGATGAAACCGCCCTGCCCGCCATCGCCCGTCGCCTCGAAGGCCTGGCCGCCAATCGCAAGGCGCTGGTGGTGATCGAAGTGGAAAACGGCGCTGAACAGCAAATCCTCGAAAGTGCTGCGCAGATCAACGTGATCTGGGTGCTGCGCGAGGGCAGCAAGGACAACCTGTTGAGCACCGTCAAACAATTGCAGGTGCCCAAGGGCAATCTGTATGCGTGGGTGGCGACCGAGACCAGGGTTTCACGGCAGATCCGCCGGGTGCTGCTGGACGAGCACGGGCTGGACGAGCAGTTGGTCAAAGCGGTTGGCTACTGGCGGGCCGAGGATACAGAGGAAGAATGATGTCTTCCTGTAAGAATGAATCCCCTCTTTAGGGGATTCATTTGTGGCGAGGGGATTTATCCCCGTTCGGCGGCGAAGCCGTCGAAATTCCGGTCTACGCGGTGTCTCAGATAGGTTGCGGTGGCAGGTTTTGGGGCCGCTTCGCGACCCAACGGGGATAAATCCCCTCGCCACAGTTCTCACTCAACGGTGCAGGTGCGTTCCTCGCCAGCGGTCGATTCCGATCACCAACAACCCAATCAGCACAAACCCGACCAATATCCCCCCGGCATTGATAAACACCTGTGGATAACCCAGCAGCGCGACATCAATGAACGGATACGCATACGCGCCCAGCAAGTGCCCGCGCAGCAGTGCGTAGATGAAATAAATCAGCGGATAAATCAGCCACAGCGGCAAATGCCACAAACGCAACGTGCCCTTCGGCACACAGAACCACCAATAACCAAGGAACAGCAGCGGCATCACATCGTGGAGCAATTCATCGGCGATGAACTGCCAGCCTTCCGGGTGCCACAGATGTCGCAATAAAATGCTGTACGCCAGCCCGACCACGGCAATGCTCACCGCAATTGCGCTGCTTACCGACGGCCGCAAAAACCAGCGGCGCGCGGCGGATTCACGCGTAGTCACCGCACAGGTCAACACCGTCGCCACCAGCGTATTGGTCAGCACCGTGAAATAGCTGAAGAAACTCACCAGCCCGCCCAACAGGCTGGCATCGACGCTCAATCGGGCGAAGAAAATCAGATACAGCTGAATGCTCAGCCCCGACCAGCCCAGCACGGCGAGCATTGTGATCAGGCGGCGCCGCGCAACGGTGTCCATCTCAGAGCGGTCGCTTGGTGCGCATCAGCTTCACGTACAAACGCTCGACCTTCTCCCGTGCCCACGGCGTCTTGCGCAAAAACGTCAGGCTCGACTTGATGCTTGGATCACTCTTGAAGCAACGAATATCGACGCGTTCGGCCAGACCCGACCATTCGTAATGGGTCACCAGTGCGTTGAGAATCTGTTCAAGGGTGACGCCGTGCAGCGGATCGGGGGTTTGTTCGTTCATGCCAGGCCTTTGGACGAAGTGAAAATGCAGAAGCCGCGCACCTTAGCCGAGGGGCTGACCGGGTGGAAGGGCTTGAGTTAAATGTAGGTGAAGCTGACTGTTACCGAATCCGAAATGATGCATGTTCATAAAAGGCCTTTGTCTTTTTGTAACAGATCATTATCCTGCCGCCCTTCTGCTGAATCGCTTCACTGCCTGCGACATATTGAAGCGCTCGAATCGCACCCCCGAAAACACCAAAAAAAGACTTATCCATGCCCTATTTTTCCTTCTCCCGAGACAGCGCTATCTCAACGCTGCGCACCCTCGGCGGCTGCACCGCCCTCGGCCTCGCCACCTGTGTTCAAGCGGCTCCCGCGCTCGACAGTGAATCACCGTACATGCTCGGTGACTGGAATGGCACGCGCACAGCACTCTCGGAAAAAGGCTACGACTTCAAGCTCGATTACACCGGCGAAATGGGCAGCAATCTGCACGGTGGTTACGACCACGACCGCACGGCGCGCTACAGCGATCAGTTCGGGCTCGGCACCCACTTGGACTTGCAGAAGATCCTCGGCTGGGACGACGCCGAGTTTCAACTGACCATCACCAAGCGCAGCGGCAACAACATCAGCAACGACCGGATCAACGATCCGCGTGTTGGCGGCTTCACTTCGGCTCAGGAAGTCTGGGGCCGTGGCCAGACCACGCGTCTGACGCAGATGTGGTATCAGCAGAAATTCTTCGACCAGAAACTCGACATCAAGGTCGGTCGTTTCGGCGAAGGCGAAGACTTCAACAGCTTCCCGTGCGACTTCCAGAACCTGGCGTTCTGCGGCTCGCAGGTCGGCAACTGGGTCGGTGGCATCTGGTACAACTGGCCGGTCAGCCAGTGGGCGTTGCGCGTCAAATATCACCTGACGCCGGAGCTGTACGCGCAGGTCGGCGCTTATGAGCAGAACCCGTCCAATCTGGATCGTGGCAACGGCTTCAAACTCAGCGGCAGCGGCACTCAAGGCGCGATTCTGCCGGTGGAGCTGGTGTGGACGCCGAAACTCAACGGTCTGCCGGGCGAATATCGCGCCGGTTACTACTACAGCAACGCCAAGGCCAGCGATGTCTATAAGGATAGCAACGGCCAACCGGCAGCCCTCAGCGGCGAAGCCTATCGCAGTGCGTCGAGCAAACACGGGGTGTGGCTCGGTGTGCAGCAGCAGATCACCAGCATGGCCAGCGACAACTCACGTGGCCTGAGCGTGTTTGCCAACGGCACGATGCACGACAAAAAGACCAACGCCATCGACAACTACGTGCAGGCCGGCGTGGTTTACAAAGGCTTGCTCGCCAGCCGCGCCAAGGACGACATCGGTTTCGCCCTGGCCCGCGTGCACGTCAACCCGGCCTTCCGCAAAAACGCCGAGGCGAGCAATCAGTCACACGCCGTCTACGACTACGAAGACCCATCGTTCCTGCCGCCGCAAGACACTGAATACAGCGCCGAACTCTATTACGGCGTGCACGTCACCAACTGGCTGACCGTGCGCCCGAACCTGCAATACATCCGCCATCCCGGTGGCGTGAACGACGTCGATGACGCGCTGATTGGCGGGATCAAGATCCAGTCGTCGTTCTAAAAAACACCAGATAAAACTGTGGGAGCTGGCTTGCCAGCGATAGCGATTTCACATTCAGCACTGAAGTCACCTGATACACCGCCATCGCTGGCAAGCCAGCTCCCACAGGGATTTGGAAAATTCGTTAGCTAGACAAGTTTTTAACTGAACCATGCCCGTGCCAAATCGTCATCTACAGTGATTACAGCGCGGGACTACTTGAAACGTCACGGAGAACCACACTATGAGCACCGAAAGTGCTTCGAGTCGAAGCCGTCTGCTACCGAGTCTGCTCGGCATTCTGCTTCTGCTGATGGGCCTGGCCATGCTGGCCGGGGGAGTCAAGCTGAGCATGCTCGGCGGCTCGCTGTACTACCTGCTAGCCGGTATCGGCATCGCCCTGACCGGCATTCTGTTACTGCTGCGCCGTCGCGCCGCGCTGGGCCTGTACGCCATCGTGCTGTTCGCCAGCACCGTTTGGGCGCTGTGGGAAGTCGGTCTGGACTGGTGGCAACTGGTGCCACGTCTGGCTTTGTGGTTAGTCCTCGGCATCGTGATGTTGCTGCCGTGGTTCCGCCGTCCATTGCTGCTCAACGGCCCTGCGCCGATGGGTTCGGCAGGTTTGAGCATTGCCGTGGTTCTGGCCGGCCTTACCGCTTTGGCCAGCCTGTTCACCCACCCGGGCGAAATCCTTGGCGAACTGGGCCGCGACACCGCGGACATGACCAGCACCGCACCGCAAATGCCTGATGGCGACTGGCAGGCCTATGGCCGCACCGAATTCGGTGACCGCTATTCCCCGCTGAAGCAGATCACCCCGGCCAACGTCGGCAAGCTGCAAGAAGCCTGGCGCATCCAGACCGGCGACCTGCCGACTGCCGATGACCCGGTCGAACTGACCAACGAAAACACCCCGCTGAAAGCCAACGGCATGATCTATGCCTGCACCGCCCACAGCAAAGTGTTGGCGCTGGACCCGGACACCGGCAAAGAACTGTGGCGCTTCGACCCGCAGATCAAGAGCCCGGTCGGCTTCAAGGGCTTTGCCCACATGACGTGCCGTGGCGTGTCGTACTACGACGAAGCCGCTTACGCCAAGTCTGAAAATGCTGCCTCCGCTGTCATCTCCGAAGCTGGCAAAGCCGTCGCTCAGGCTTGCCCTCGTCGTCTGTACCTGCCAACCGCCGATGCCCGCCTGATCGCCCTGAATGCCGACACCGGCAAGATCTGCGAAGGCTTCGGCAAAAACGGTGTGGTTGACCTGACCCAAGGCATCGGCCCGTTCACCGCCGGTGGCTACTACTCCACTTCGCCTGCCGCGATTACCCGTGATCTGGTGATCATGGGCGGTCACGTCACCGACAACGAATCGACCAACGAGCCATCGGGCGTGATCCGCGCTTTCGACGTACGCGATGGTCACCTGGTGTGGAACTGGGACAGCGACAAGCCGGACGCCACCGAGCCATTGGCCCCGGGCGAAATCTACAGCCGCAACTCGGCGAACATGTGGTCGCTGGCCAGTGTCGACGAAAAACTCGGCATGGTGTTCCTGCCACTGGGCAACCAGACTCCAGACCAGTGGGGCGCTGACCGCACCCCGGGCGCCGAGAAATTCAGCGCCGGCATCGTCGCGCTGGACCTGGCCACCGGTAAAGTGCGCTGGAACTACCAGTTCACCCACCACGACCTGTGGGACATGGACGTAGGCAGCCAGCCAACCCTGCTCGACATGAAAACCGCCGACGGCGTGAAACCTGCGCTGATCGCTCCGACCAAACAGGGCAGCCTGTACGTCCTCGACCGTCGTGACGGCACGCCGATCATTCCGATCAAGGAAATCCCGGTACCGCAAGGCGCCGTGAAAGGCGACCACACCGCACCGACCCAGGCCCGTTCGGACCTCAACCTGCTGGCTCCGGAACTGACCGAAAAAGCCATGTGGGGCGCCAGCCCGTTCGACCAGATGCTGTGCCGCATCCAGTTCAAGGAACTGCGTTACGAAGGCCAATACACGCCTCCGTCGGAACAGGGCAGCCTGATCTATCCGGGTAACGTCGGTGTGTTCAACTGGGGCGGCGTGTCGGTCGATCCGGTTCGCCAGATGCTGTTCACCAGCCCGAACTACATGGCGTTCGTCTCGAAGATGATCCCGCGTGCAGAAGTGGCAGCCGACAGCAAACGCGAAAGCGAAACGGCTGGCATCCAGCCAAACACTGGCGCGCCATACGCTGTGACCATGCACCCGTTCATGTCGCCACTCGGCGTACCGTGCCAGGCTCCGGCCTGGGGCTACGTTGCCGGTATCGACCTGACCACCGGCAAAATCGTGTGGAAACGCAAAAACGGCACCAGCCGCGACAGCTCGCCAATCCCGATCGGCTTCACCTTGGGCGTGCCTAGCATGGGCGGCTCGATGGTAACTGCCGGCGGCGTCGGCTTCCTCAGCGGCACCCTCGACCAGTACCTGCGCGCGTACGACGTCAACTCCGGTAAAGAGTTGTGGAAATCGCGTCTGCCAGCAGGCGGTCAAGCAACCCCGATGACCTACACCGGCAAGGACGGCAAGCAATACGTCCTGTTGGTTGTGGGTGGTCACGGTTCGCTGGGCACCAAAATGGGTGACTACGTGATTGCGTACAAACTGCCGGAATAAGCTTCAACGGCAGTAAACAAAAGGCGATGTCCCGCAAGGGGCATCGCCTTTTTTGTGCACATCATTTTTGACTCCGCCGAAAATAACCTGTGGGAGCTAGCCTGCTAGCGATTGCGGCCTGACATTCAACATCTGTGTTTACTGCAAGGGCCCCATCGCTAGCAGGCTAGCTCCCACAGGTTGAAAAGTGTTGATCTGTGGGAAATGTGCTCGTCCTACAGATGCTGATGATTGCGCGGAGATTTCCGACAGGTCGCGTCGGTTGTGCCTCGGAAGTCGGGTGGATAGGCTCTGGTGGTCGCTGCAAATTCAGCGGCTGGGCGTCGCGGCCCGACTTATGAGGCATAATCGCCGCCACTGACGGCAGCACTTTTTAGTGCCTGCCAGTTTGTTTCATGGTGGCTGTGCGCGGGATACCTTCGGGTATGCCGAATGCCTCAGGTCGGTCCGCGAACCTGCGTACAGCTGCCACCCTCGTATTGCATCGCGGCGATTTCGGGTGTGGCTCACTTAATCCCTGAGGAGTCACAATGATAAAGCCAACGCCAAATCCGCCCGAAGCGGACAGCACCTCCCCCTACGAATCCCTCGATTCCAACAAACTCCACGAAGCCGCCGAACGCGCCCTCGACCACTACCTCTGCCCTGGCCACAAAGACCTGCCATTGCGCAAACCCAGCACCATGTTCGTCGTCGCCCCGCAGATGGACAACGAAACCTTGCTGGCCCACGCCTGCGAATCCCTCGCCTCGGCCAGCGTCATGACCAGCGACATCGCCGCATATGTAGACCCTCCGCAACGCCACACCATCCTGGCCATCCAGCAAATCATCATGCTGGCCGAACTGGCGGTGAATCGTGTCCTCGATAACGTAGAAATAACAGCCCAAAACTGACGCCCACCAAAAACTGTAGGAGCTGCGGCACGCTGCGATCTTTTGATCTTCATTAGCCAACCAAAGATCAAAAGATCGCAGCGTGCCGCAGCTCCTACAGGGGTGTTGTACATCTGACAGAGCATGGTCGGCTGTCAGGCCGCCTTCGCGAGTAAGCTCGCTCCCACAATTCAAACCGTTCACATCCCTCGCGGCAAAGCCGCCCCACTCAACAGGATGAGCGTTAGCTCGGCTGCAGCTCTTGATCTTGACCCACAGGCCGCGTCGGCAGGCTGAGTGGAGGGATTGATCCGGGGGTGGGAGCGCAGCGACCGTTTGGCGCAGCCAAACACATCGAGAGGAGGTGCAGCGCAGCAAACCGTAGGCGATGCCCCCCGGAACAATCCCGGAGCGAAGGAACCCCGAGCCCCAGCGAGCGGGCCGAACGTTGCGGCAAGCGTTTTTGGTTACTTTTTAGGCGTTTGTAAAAAGTGACCCGCCGTAAGGGCGGAACCCCGAGAAGCCATTACCGCAGCAATGGATAAACCCCAAAAACCCCAAGAGACTGGTCGGCCCAGAGGCCGCCAAGTCCAAAGAAACCCTGTCAAAACCCTGAACACACAACCAGAAACATCCACCCCCATTGAAACCACCCAAGCCCTGCCCCATCTAACACCCATACCCCATTGCGCAGGTGCCCCATGAGCGACCAGCAAGAATTCCCGGACAACCCCGACGACTACAGCGAAACCGACCACATCGAACACCACCCCACCGGCAAAGGCCTCGCCCTGCCCGGCCAGAACCTGCCGGACAAGGTCTACATCATCCCGATCCACAACCGCCCGTTCTTCCCGGCCCAAGTGCTGCCGGTCATCGTCAATGAAGAACCATGGGCCGAAACCCTCGACCTGGTAAGCAAATCCGAACACCACTCCCTGGCCCTGTTCTTCATGGACTCGCCCCAGGAAGACCCGCGCCACTTCAACACCAAAGCCCTGCCGGAGTACGGCACGCTGGTCAAGGTGCACCACGCCAGCCGCGAAAACGGCAAACTGCAATTCGTCGCCCAGGGCCTGAGCCGCGTCCGTATCAAGACCTGGCTCAAACACCATCGCCCACCGTATCTGGTGGAAGTCGAATACCCGCACCAGCCGACCGAGCCGACCGACGAGGTCAAGGCCTACGGCATGGCGCTGATCAACGCGATCAAAGAACTGCTGCCGCTCAACCCGCTGTACAGCGAAGAGCTGAAAAACTACCTCAACCGCTTCAGCCCCAACGATCCGTCGCCACTGACCGACTTCGCCGCAGCCCTGACCTCTGCCACCGGCCCCGAGCTGCAAGAAGTGCTCGACTGCGTGCCCATGCTCAAACGCATGGAAAAAGTCCTGCCGATGTTGCGCAAGGAAGTCGAAGTCGCGCGTTTGCAAAAAGAGATTTCCGCCGAAGTTAACCGCAAGATCGGTGAGCATCAGCGCGAGTTCTTCCTCAAGGAACAACTCAAAGTCATCCAGCAGGAACTCGGTCTGACCAAGGACGACCGCAGCGCCGACCTCGAACAGTTCGAACAGCGCCTCGAAGGCAAAGTCCTGCCGGCGCAGGTGCAGAAACGCCTTGAAGAGGAAATGAACAAGCTGTCGATCCTCGAAACCGGCTCGCCGGAGTATGCGGTCACCCGCAACTACCTCGATTGGGCGACCTCGGTGCCATGGGGCGTGTACGGCGACGACAAACTCGACCTGAAACACGCGCGCAAAGTCCTCGATAAACATCACGCCGGTCTCGACGACATCAAGGACCGCATCCTCGAATTCCTCGCCGTCGGTGCTTATAAAGGCGAAATCAGCGGTTCCATCGTGCTGCTGGTCGGACCGCCGGGCGTGGGTAAAACCAGCGTCGGTAAATCCATTGCCGAATCCCTTGGCCGACCGTTCTATCGCTTCAGCCTCGGCGGCATGCGCGACGAAGCCGAGATCAAGGGCCACCGCCGCACCTACATCGGCGCGCAGCCGGGCAAACTGGTGCAGGCGCTGAAAGACGTCGAAGTGATGAACCCGGTGATCATGCTCGACGAGATCGACAAGATGGGTCAGAGCTATCAGGGCGACCCGGCCTCGGCGCTGCTGGAAACTCTCGACCCGGAACAGAACGTCGAATTCCTCGACCACTATCTCGACCTGCGGATGGACCTGTCGAAAGTCCTGTTCGTCTGCACCGCCAACACCCTGGATTCGATTCCCGGCCCGTTGCTGGACCGGATGGAAGTGATCCGCCTGTCGGGCTACATCACCGAAGAAAAAGTCGCCATCGCCAAGCGTCACCTGTGGCCAAAGTTGCTGGAAAAGGCCGGCGTTTCGAAAGGCAGCCTGAGCATCAGCGACAGCGCGCTCAAGACTTTGATCGACGGTTACGCCCGTGAAGCCGGCGTGCGCCAGCTGGAAAAACAGATGGGCAAACTGGTTCGAAAAGCAGTGATGAAGCTGATCGACGATCCGAAAGCGGTGATCAAGATCGGCCCGAAAGACCTCGAAGCGTCGTTGGGCCATCCAGTGTTCCGCAACGAACAAGTGCTGTCCGGCACCGGCGTTATTACCGGACTGGCCTGGACCAGCATGGGCGGCGCGACCTTGCCGATCGAAGCGACGCGGATTCACACACTCAATCGCGGCTTCAAACTCACCGGGCAATTGGGTGATGTGATGAAGGAGTCGGCAGAGATCGCCTACAGCTACGTCAGCTCGCACCTGAAACAGTTTGGCGGCGACGCCAAGTTCTTCGACGAAGCTTTCGTCCACCTGCACGTCCCGGAAGGCGCTACCCCGAAAGACGGCCCGAGCGCCGGCGTGACCATGGCCAGCGCCCTGCTCTCACTCGCCCGCAATCAAGCGCCGAAAAAAGGCGTGGCAATGACCGGCGAACTGACGCTGACCGGGCATGTGCTGCCGATTGGCGGCGTGCGTGAAAAAGTGATTGCAGCGCGGCGGCAGAAGATTTTCGAACTGATTTTGCCGGAGCCGAACCGTGGCAACTTCGAGGAATTGCCGGACTATCTGAAGGAAGGCATTACCGTGCACTTCGCCAAGAAGTTTGCGGATGTGGCGAAGGTACTCTTCTGACAACTGTGTAGTGCCTGCTGTACCGCAATCGCTAGCAGGCTAGCTCCCACAGGGTTTTGGTGTGACCACAATATTTGTGGGCACCACCGGCCAATGTGGGAGCTGGCCTGCCAGCGATGGCGTAAGTGCTGACAATACTGGACTCCCTGACTGTCACACTTTGTCTCATCTTCAGTTATGCTCGCCGTTCGTCGTGAACGCCCGGAGCCGCTGACCTTATGTCCCCCACTCGCCTGTTTGTCCCCCTCGCCCTCTCCTTGCTGGCCGCCTGCGCCACGCAACCGAAACAGAACGTGACCGTGGAAAAACAAAGCGAATGCCCCGTGCGGCTGACCACTGGGCAAAACCTCATTGTGATGCTGCCAAGCAACCCGACCACGGGTTATCGCTGGGCCATTCAGGATTCGGCCGGCGGTGTGCTGCACGCGCTCAGCCCCGAGGTTTACAGCAGTCCGAAAGATTCAGGCATGGTCGGTGCCGGTGGTTTTTCCACCTGGCGCTTCCAGGCGTTCGCTCCCGGTACCGGTCGCTTGCGCCTGACTTCGCAGCAGCCATGGGAGCCGGAAGTGACGCCAGCGGAAACCTTTGACTGCGCGATTTCGGTGAACTGATTGTGGGCTGGCTGATTCTGGCGCTGATGGGCGCAGTGACGTTCCTTTACGGTTTGAGCACTCACGCGGCGCTGCTCTGCCTGCTGGTCAAACCGTTGCCAGTGCTGGCCCTGCTCGGCTGGCTGCATGACGCGCCACCCAGCGACTATCGCCGCTGGATCAGTCTGGGGCTGATTTTCTCTTTGCTCGGTGACGTGTTGCTGGCGTGGCCGGGGGATTTGTTTGTGTTTGGCCTCGGTGCGTTTCTGGTCGCGCATCTGGCGTATCTCAAGGCCTATCTGAGTGACTGCAAGCGTCTGGCGCTAATGCCACTGGTGCTCGCCCTGGGCGTGGGCGCGATGCTGCTGGGAATTCTGATTTCCAGCGGCCTGGGTCCATTGCTGGCGCCAGTGGTCGTCTATGGCATGGCGATCAGTGCGATGCTCTGGCGTGCCCTCGCCCGCCTCGGCAACGATGTGCCCAAGCGCTCGGCGCTGTTGGCGGCAGGCGGTGCGCTGGCGTTTGTGTTCTCGGACAGCGTGATCGGAATTGATCGTTTTGTATCGCCATTTCACGCCGCGCCGTACGTCATCATCCTCAGTTATTGGTTGGGGCAATGGGGTATTGCAGCTTCGGCATTTGG
Organism: Pseudomonas sp. NPDC087346; assembly: GCF_044744235.1. NCBI lineage: Bacteria > Pseudomonadati > Pseudomonadota > Gammaproteobacteria > Pseudomonadales > Pseudomonadaceae > Pseudomonas > Pseudomonas sp. NPDC087346. The sequence goes on along the minus strand of NZ_JBIUXX010000021.1, from coordinate 11,630 downwards.
TGAAGGCCAAAAAATGCCTTTCCAGGCCTCATAACCGAAACTTTCAATATCAATACCTAGACATTATAAAAACCTGTCAGATCTGACAGTGGTCGCAATCACCACTCGCACTTACTATTCCTGTGGAACTATGCTGCCACGATTATAAACAGGAATAACAATTATGAAATTTTTCACAAATAAAAATTCGCGTAATACATCAGATCAATACGTATCTGTTAACTGCGACATCAAAGCCAAGATTTCCCGGCGCGTCAGCTTTCACACTCAAAATATTGAGTTCGAACAAAGCGAAAATAGCGACCAAATGGTATTCTTGGCTCGCAACTATGAAAATGGTTTTAAAGATTCCAAAAGAGGCATGTACATTCTATGTTCAAGCGACCTTGAGTCCGGCAGTTACTCGCCAAAAGACCCGAACTTCCCATTTTCACAATTCTATTATTTCGAATCCGGTTACAATGGAAAATTCACAACTTTTTATGAATACCCAGCAGAAAGCGGCACCATTGACGTCGAAGTCGTTGAGAACAGCTCCGAGGCCTTACTGTATCTAATTAAGTTCGACTTCAAAGGTAATGATCACAGGGCTGGTGTGCTTCACATCGTAGGCGAGGCAGAATTAAACGTTTTTAAACGTTCTGCCTGATCGCCTCCAAACAATGAATGACCGAGGTGCTTTTTGACTTGGTCATTCATTGACTTTTCCAAACACCCACGCAGCCAAACCTCCTTTCCAATTTGATTCGTCCTCGCTTCATCAGACAACCCAAGCATCCTCGCGCCACTTTGGCTAAAATGCCGGCCTTTCCACCTACACCGCCGGTACCGTCGTGAGCAAAGAACCCGATCGCATATTCGCCCAGCCCTTGGCCCAAGTGCCTGACTTCGCCTTCAACGAGGACGTGGTGCGGGTGTTCCCGGACATGATCAAGCGCTCGGTGCCGGGTTATCCGACCATTGTCGAAAACCTTGGCGTGCTCGCTGCACAGTTCGCCCAGCCGAACAGCGTGCTCTACGACCTTGGCGCTTCGCTGGGTGCGGTAACCCAGGCACTGCGCCGTCATGTGCGCACCGACGGTTGCCGCGTTATCGCTGTGGATAACTCGGCGGCGATGGTCGAACGCTGCCGTGAATACCTTAACGGTCAGGATTCGATGTTCCAGGAGTTGCTGCCGGTCGAAGTGATCGAAGGCGATATTCTCGCTCTCGACTTCAAACCGGCCTCGGTGGTGGCGCTGAACTTCACCCTGCAATTTATCGCCCCGGATCAGCGCACCGCGTTGCTCTCACGCATCCGCCAATCACTGCTGCCGGGCGGCGCGCTGATTCTTTCCGAGAAGCTGCGCTTCAACGATGCCGAAGAACACGACCTGCTCACCGATCTGCATGTCGCGTTCAAGCGCGCCAACGGCTACAGCGAACTGGAAATCGCCCAGAAGCGCAGCGCCATCGAAAACGTCATGAAGCCCGACAGCCTCGAAGAACACCGCGAACGCCTGTTGGCCGCCGGGTTCTCGAAAGTCGTGCCGTGGTTCCAGTGTCTTAACTTTGCCTCGTTGATTGCCTTGCCATGATTGATCTGTCCCCCCTCGCCCGCCGTCTGGCCGGCACCCCGCTGGCCGAGTGGGCCAATACCCTGCAAGCGCAGCTCGACAAGAAAATGGAGAAAGGCCACGGTGATCTGGAGCGCTGGCAGAGTGCGCTCGACGCGTTGCCGAAGATTCAGCCGAGCGAAGTCGATCTGCTCAACGGCCTGAAACTCGACACCGATTGCGACGACGAAACCCGTGCACAAATGCGCACCGCGCTGATGGGCCTGTCGCCTTGGCGCAAGGGCCCGTTCGATCTGTTCGGTGTACACGTCGACACCGAATGGCGCTCGGACTGGAAATGGTCGCGGGTCGCGCCGCATCTGGATCTGAAAGGCAAACGCATCCTCGATGTTGGTTGCGGTAATGGCTACTACATGTGGCGCATGCTCGGTGCCGGCGCCAACAGCGTGATCGGCGTTGATCCGAACTGGCTGTTCTTCTGTCAGTTTCAGGCTGTGCAGCGTTACCTGTCCGAGCCGAATGCCTGGCACCTGCCGTTCCCGTTCGAGGATCTGCCGCCGAATCTGGAAGGCTTCGATACGGTGTTTTCGATGGGCGTGTTCTATCATCGCCGCTCGCCAATCGAGCATTTGCTGGCGCTGAAAGATTGCCTGGTCAAGGGCGGTGAACTGGTGCTGGAGACGCTGGTGATCGAAGGCGATCAGCAGCAAGTGTTGGTGCCGGAAGATCGTTACGCGCAGATGCGTAACGTGTGGTTCCTGCCGTCAGTGCCGGCGCTGGAGTTGTGGCTGCGTCGCGCAGGCTTCACCGATGTGAAGTGTGTGGACGTGAGCACCACGACGGTCGAAGAACAACGCGGCACCGAGTGGATGAAGTATCAGTCGCTGAGCGACTTCCTCGACCCTGAAGATCACAGCAAAACCATCGAAGGCCTGCCGGCACCGATGCGTGCGGTGATCGTCGCTCGTAAATAACCGGATCTCACAAACACTGCAAAAACCTGTGGGAGCTGGCTTGCCAGCGAAGGCGTCAGCACATCAAACATTGATGTCGACTGAATCACCGCTATCGCTGGCAAGCCAGCTCCCACAGGGTTTGCTGTTGTTATCTAGATTGTTGGTTTTGCGCGTCGCGCTCTGAAAAACTCGGTCAACACCGCCCCGCACTCTTCCGCCAACACCCCGCCTTCATACAACACCCGATGATTCAAAAAGCCCTGGGTAAAAAACTGCCCCTGACTTTGCACAATCCCGGCCTTGGGTTCCAACGCGCCATACACCACCCGCGCAACCCGCGAATGCACGATAAGCCCGGCGCACATGCTGCACGGTTCAAGCGTCACATAGAGCGTGCTGCCCGGCAGTCGATAATTGCTTAGTGCTTGCGCCGCAGCGCGGATCGCGACCATCTCCGCATGGGCGCTCGGATCGCTGCCGGTGATCGGGCAATTGAAGCCACGACCGATGATCTCTCCGTCCTGCACCAGCACCGCACCCACCGGCACTTCGCCAAGCGCTGCGCCTTGTGCTGCAAGGGTCAGCGCTTCACGCATGAAGTGTTGATCTCGGCTGCGGTCGATGATCGCCGCCGGGCGAATCTGGCGCATCACTTCACCTCGATGGCGGCCATCAGGCCGGTTTCCATGTGGTCGATCACATGGCAATGGAACATCCACACACCCGGGTTATCCGCCACCAGCGCCACTTGCGCACGCTCGTTTTTACCCAGCAGATAAGTGTCGGTGAAGTACGGAATGATCTTGTGCCGATTCGAAGCAATCACCTTGAAGCTCATGCCGTGCAGATGGATCGGATGCTGATACTGAGTCATGTTTTTCAGTTCGAAAATATAGCTCTGGCCCAACTTCAAACTGGCAATCGGCCGGTCGGCGCAGGTCTTGTCGGTGATATCCCAGGCTTTGCCGTTGATCTGCCACAGGCTCGGCGGCCGCCCGTTGTCGACATTCACCGACACCGAACCGACCCATTCGAAATTGAAGTTGAGTTTTTCGGCATTCGCCAGATCCGGTTCGGCCACCGGGTTGGCCGGCAGGGCTTTCGGCCAGTCTGTCGGCGCGTCGGTATTGGCCACAGAACGCAGCGTGCCCAGACGCACCGGGCCATTGCGCAGCGACAGCTCTTCGCCGGCCGCTGGCGCCTTGATCGCCAGGCAAATGCGCATGCCCGGGCCCAACCAGTATTCCTTGCCCAGCGGCCGTGGCTCGACCGGGTTGCCGTCCAGCGCGTAGATCTGCGCTTCGACGCCAGGAATATTGATGCGATAAGTCAGCGTGTTGTCGAGGTTGAGCAAACGCACCCGAGTGATCTGCCCGGCCGGCAATTCGATAACCGGCGAAGGCACGCCATTAATGGTCGACAGACGCCCCGCCGTACCACCGCGCGCAGCTTCACGCGGGATGCTGAATTCGACGAAATTGCCTTCATCATCGATGTGCCAGTTCTTCAGGCTCAGGGTCTTTTCGTACTTGAAACCGGTAGGCTCGCGCTCTTCGATGATCAACGGCCCGACCAGCCCGCGCCCGAGTTCTTCGCTGCTGCTGACGTGCGGGTGATACCAGTAGCTGCCGGCATCCGGCACACGGAATTTGTAGTCAAAGTATTCACCCGGCAGCACCGGCAATTGCGAGACGTAAGGCACGCCGTCCATTTCCAGTGGCAGGCGGATGCCGTGCCAATGAATGGTGGTCGCGACCGGCAAGTGGTTGATGAATCGCACCCGTAGCCACTCACCCTGACGCACGCGCAACTCGGTGCCCGGCGCCGACGGCCCGAACGCCCAGGCTTCGGTCTTGTGCCCCGGCACCAGCTCAACGTCCAGTGGAGCGGCGATCAGTTCGTAGTCATGCCCAGCCTCGGCATCAGCCATCTTGCCCAGCCAGTAACGCGACGCGCCACCCGCGCCGACACCAACGACAACAAGACCGGCCAGGCCACCGAGGATTTGGCGACGGGTAAAGGACATGAACTCAACTACCTCACATTTCAGCCGCAGGCACCGGGCCCGCAAAAGGCAAATACGATACACCTGCAATTGCGAAACAGTAAGGGCGGAGCGGCGGATGGCCGCAGTTGGGCACGTCCATACACGATTTCGAACGCCAATGAGGCATAACTATGTAGTGCACATGCCTTGAGATTGCCGGTCATGCTCTATGGCCGTTTCTCAAGGATAGAGAACACATGTCCATCACCGAAAACCGCCCGCTACCCAACGCTGGCGACAAAGCTGCGCTCAAGGCCATCGCTACCACCGTGATCCAGACTTGCCCCAGCCTGCAAGACAGCGCTCATGAAGTCGCCAGCAAGCTGCTGGAAAAATACGCGATCACCGGCCTCGATCCGGATCAGATCTACTTCCATCGCTTTGATGCATCTCAAAGCAGCTCGAAAGCCTTCACCGGCTGGGAACATCTCAAGGCAACCCCGACTTCGAGCATGACCCTGACGCAACTGGTGCTGCATCGCTTTCGCGCCGCGGATCAAGACAACGCCGACCTGCTGGATGTCTATGCAGGCTTTTACAGTGCAGGCGCGAACGCCGGCACCTTCAACGAAAGCAACGAGGTCCGCCTGCACGGCAATGAGGTGCTGAAAGACTTCTGGAGTGTCGATTTCAGCTCGCTGTACACCGAAAAACTGACTGCTTACTGGAACGAAAGTGGCAGCGATTTCCGCACCCTGGCCAAGTGCAATTTCCTTATCCAGGCCGTTCAGGCACGCGATAAACGTTTATTGAGCGACGAGGACTTTCAGTTCGTCACCCAGGCCGCCATCGGTCCGATCACGTGGCCGGTCAGCCTGCAGTTGCTGCAATCCCCGCATCAGTGCGAAGGCCAGGTTCGAACCCTGGATGTCGATGGCTACGTCGCCACCAATATTCTTCGTTTTGTTGCGCCCAAGGGGCGGCAGATCGTCTACCTACCCGGTGAAGCCGACGCTTTTCAGGTTCTGGAAACCGCCACGGACATGCACTACTGGATGTTGCAGCAGATGAACAAGGAGCCAGCGCGCCAAGCGTTCATGACGCACTTCTCCCTTGCTGATCGCCAGGCTGTCACCGAGAACATCAGCGATATCATGAACCGGCTGGTCAGCACCTGGGGCAAGTACGACCATCACTTGATCAACCAGAAAAACCAGATCGTCACTGGCGATGCATTCAGTTGGCTGCGCGACTCGACCAAGGACGCGATGTTCGCCGAAGCCGAACTGTCGCTGACCTCCAATGGTGATCTACGGGAAAAACTCTGGATCGGTTACCTCAGCGCCGGAGTGAAGGTTTTCGGCCCGATGGCCGTCGTCGGCTGGCCGATTGCCTTGCCGGTGATTGGCGCCAGCATCGTCAATCTGGGCTTGAACATCGATCAGGCAGTCAATGGCAAAACCGCCGCAGAGCGCAAGGCCGGGGTATTGGGCGCAGTGTTCAGTGGCATTGATATTCTGTTCAATCTGCTCGTTCTCAAAGGGCCAGGCTCTCTGCAAGAGATCGGCCCGGAAATTGAAGCGGCCGAAGCGCAAGAAATGTCCGAGCTGATTGAATCAACAAAACCGAGCCAAGGCATCGACCTGTCGGACGATCTGCTGGTCGAGGAGCTGGACGAAGGCGTACAGCCATCTCATCCGGCCTCCTCGATACCGCAGGCCTTCAAGATCGAACAGCGCCTCGGTGCTGAAACGCTGGTTCGAGAACCCGGCAAGTTCCAGGGTATCCATCAGTTGGCCTCCAACCCTTCGACCGCGATCACTCTGCAAGACAGCGCCTATTACGTGCGCTTTGAAAGTAACCTCAACGGCCCCGGAACCTGGGCGATCATTGACCCGGCCAGCCCCAATGCCTTCACCGGATCGATTCCGGTGCGCCTGAACGCCCTCGGCGAGTGGGAAATCACCCCTCAACTGGGCTTGCGAGGAGGAATGAAAACACCATCGATTTCTGGCGCAGACGCAACAAGCGGGCCCATTATCGAGGAATGGGCGCGCTCACCGGGCATTGACGTACCCGGCCTTGAAGACCCCGAAATGAGGAACTGGGCGCTCGGCGGCGCGGACGTTCAGAGCCAGTTTCGCAGGATGTGGACGATTGGCGGCGTAGACGTGCGCAGCGTGCTCGGGGCCGACATCGACGGCACCACACACCCTCTGCTGCGGCCCAACCTCAACGAACAGCCCCTGTCTTTGAGTGAATTCGATCTGGCCCAGGAAGAGCCCCGCCGAACCCTGACTAACGATGCAAACGCCTATTACCAGGCTCACCCGACGACTCCACGCCTGTCGGTGACATCTACTACGCCAATAGAGACGCCAACCGAGTTACTCGCAACAGTCTATGAGGCAAAACCCGGGCTGGTCGTCGGTGAAAACTACGGCAGCATCGGCAGCAAACGGTTCTTGATCGAAAACATGCCTGAACTGGCCCGACGTGGAGTCAAGACGCTGTACTTGCAGGAGCTGCTGGCGAACGTCAATCAAGGTGAACTGGATGCTTTTGCCCGAACCGGTGAAATGCCCGAAGAACTTGAAAACTACCTGAAGAAACTCGACTTCAAGGCCGCCAATGACCCCGATGGAAAATTCACTCTACTGAACCTGGTAAAAGCGGCCAATGCTCAGCGGATTCGCGTCCAGGCCATCGATATGACGACGACCTACAACATCAACAAGGACACACTGAGTCAGGTGTCAGACAGTCAGATGGCGAGGAGCTTTTTTGCCAGCGAAGTCATTCAGCTCAATCAAAGCCTGAAAGAACCGGCGAAATGGGTTGCCCTGGTCAATCAGGAGAACATGACAAGCTTCAGAGGTTTCCAGGGCATCAGCGAACAGACTGATGCGCTGAGTATCCGTATCGACGATGTGTCTCCTGGCATGGCGCAACCAATCGACTCCGATCCCGGATTGGTGGTGGAGTATGCGGATTATCCGGACTCTGCGGTCTATGTATCGGAAGGCCAGGCTGACTTCGACAGCATCCAGGCCCTGATCAAAGGCGACTGGCGGGTGCAGATGGAATCCCCATGGGCGTCCCGAACCCCGGAAAATCTCAAAGCACTTTTGCCGGAGCCTGGAATGTTCACGTTCCAACGCTACAGAAGCAGTGTGCTGGTGGTTTATCGCAACAGCCAGAATCGAATGGCTGACAGTGTCATCCGGCTAACGCCCGCAGGCAGGTTGAATCTGGATACGCCACTCAGGCCCCCCCATGAATCGATGACCGTGGACACGCTCGATGAACTGAAACAGGTGCTGACCGCCAAGGGCATGAAACCAATGGGCTGGCCTGCTGAACTGACGGAGATCACCGAGAGCACCGAGTCTGCCGAGGCAACGGGTGCAGGCGCGGCTTCGCTGGCAGACGAACTCGACTCCACGCTATCTGAACTTGAACCGCGTCCACTGGTGCCGGATAACTGGCAAGCCAACGAATTGCTGGAAGGCAAAACGGCCGGCAGCGAACCAGGGAAGTTCAGGGGCATCTTTCAACTCAACAGCAACCCTTCAACCGCCATCCTGATACAGGACACCGCCTATTACGTACGCTATGAAGCCGACATCAACGGCGGCGGGCATTGGGCAATCATTGACCCGGAAAACCCCGGGAGTTTCTCGAATTCAATCCCGGTTCGACTCAACGCCGAAGGAGAATGGGAAACCGTAGCTCGCGGCGGACTAAAGGGCGGAGGAAAAACCTCACCGGTTCCGGCACGATTCGTCGATCAGGCCGCCACCACGCCGCTACCTGCCAGCGACTATGACGTGCCCGAGCAACTGAGGCCGCATCTGAAAAGAGGCGCAATCGGGGGCAACGACGATGCCTTGCGGGATGTCTACGACAGCATGCATGAGATAGACCCTTATCGGGATTTCAAGGCGATCAGAAAGCGTCTTTATCGGGATGCACTACGTTTCTACGAAAACCCCACTCTGCCGGCGAGGCCGCCGGTTCCGCAACTTGAAGCCACTGCCAGCGCCGAGGAGATTATCGAAAAAACCCTCGAAAACGCGCGTGGGCTGGTGATTGGTGAAAGCCATGACGGTATCGGCAGCAAACAGTGGCTGATCGAGAACATGGAAATGCTGGCCCGCAAAAATGTGAAGACGCTATACATGGAACATCTGTTGACCGACTTTCATCAGGCGGCTCTGGATTCATTCGCGCAGACCGGCGTCATGCCAGAGGAACTGGAGAGTTACCTGAAGACGCTCGACACCGGGAACATGACCGATCCACTGGGGCGATACACGTTTCTGGAAGTGGTCAGGGAAGCCGGAAATCAGGGCGTCCACGTGCAAGCCATTGACTGCATGGCAAGTTATCGGCTCAACGGCATGGACATTATTTCGGGGCAGGAAAACATCATCGATGATGCCGCGCGGCAAAAAATGATGAATTACTTTGCCAGATCAATCATTCGCTCTGACCAGGCCCTGCGTGGTGCGCACAAATGGACGGCGCTGATGGGCAACTCGCATTCCAACACGTTCGAAGGCGTTGCCGGTGTCAGTGAACTGGAAGAAGCCATCGGCATACGCGTCGAGGATGTCGCAGAGGGAGACTCCGGCGGTATCGAAATCGATCCGGGAAAAATCCTCCCTACTGGCAATGGTGTCATGGACCGCGCCGCGCTGGTCAGAGGCGACCTGCGCCTACAGGTGGAAACACCGTGGCGAGCACAGAGCATGTCGGAAATCGAAGCCCTGCTACCGCGTTACGGCATGTACACCCTCAAGCAACAACCGCTCATGACGTTTCTGGTTCACCGCAGCCGCAACAAGGAACTGATCCGCACCCTGATCCAGACTGACGCGGGTCGGTACTACATAGAACGACCGAACTGGCCGTCGGTGAGCGGAAAACGCTATGGCAGTATCAGGCAGCTTTTGCAGGGCCTGGATAACATGGGCCTGAGGCTGGCAGGCTGGTCAAAACAGCTGTAACCGGCCAACAAAAAAGCCGTGTGAAACATGATTTCACACGGCTTTTGATGTTACTGCGTCAAGCCATCAAGGTTTGCGCAGGATCATTCCCACTCAATGGTCGCTGGCGGCTTGCTCGACACGTCATAAGTAACGCGGGAGATGCCTTCGATTTCATTGATGATGCGGCCACTGACGGTTTCCAGCAGCTCGTAAGGCAGGTGAGCCCAACGCGCAGTCATGAAGTCGATGGTTTCTACGGCACGCAGGGCAACGACCCAGGCGTAACGACGGCCATCACCGACCACGCCAACCGATTTCACCGGCTGGAACACTACAAAGGCCTGGCTGACTTTGTGGTACCAGTCGGCTTTGCGCAGTTCTTCGATGAAGATGTGGTCGGCACGACGCAGCAGGTCGGCGTATTCCTTCTTCACTTCACCGAGGATACGCACGCCCAGACCCGGGCCCGGGAACGGGTGACGGTAGACAATTTCTTACTGCTGTCCCAGTTACTTATCCAGTCTTCGGATTTATTTGTTGATCTGTTTGGTCT